>JAEZMP010000316.1 GCA_023442215.1 Pseudomonadota bacterium | reverse complement strand
GTCCTATCCGCCCGCCGGGGCGTGATGTCTCAGGCCATCAGCCCTTCCACGAACTGGGCGTCCTGCTGGTCGAGCCGGCGGCGGATGCGGGTGACGGCGAGGTCCTCGTCGACCGCGCAGTTGTCGTAGGTGAGCCGTTCGCCGGCCTTGATCGGCTTCAGCACCTTCGCCCGCTCGGCGAGGCCGATCGGGACGGCATTGGCCGTGCGCGCGTCGGACCACGTCATCGAGAAGCCGCGATAGTCGATCTCGCCGATCTTGCCGAGCGTCTCGCCGGGCGCGAGGTCGCGCTTCGCCAGGGCGGCGCATTCGGCCACCGGGCGGTCGAGCGGCTCCATGTCCGGGCGGCGGTGGATCACCGCGCGGACGGCCGACAGCGGCGTCTCCAGGCTCGTCAGGTGGTAGGGCCGGAAGATCGAGAAGCACGGTCCGGGACCGACCTTGAGGTCGATCATCCGTTCCAGCACGCGGGGATGCCGCGGCTTGACGATGCAGAACACGCCGGGCGCAACGCCCTTGCCGATGGTGTAGTCGACCACGCCCGAGCGCGACAGCACGCCGCCGTCCTCGCGGGTGCACAGCACCTGGGCGAGCTCTTCGCGGGTGGCGGCGGGGCCGTGCATGCCCGGCACGTCCGGCACGAGGCCCGTGGCGTTGGCGATCGCCACCATCTCCACCATGGTCTTGGTGCCGTCGACGAACTCCACCAGCATCCGCGCGTTCATGTTGCGGCGGGCGGCCTCCTCGGCGTAGTCGGCCGGAACGGCGTTGAAGTTCAGCGGGTTGTTCTTGCCCTTGCCGGCGGCGACGATCTCGAAGCCGAGCGACTGGGCGAACGCGATCACCTCGAGCGCGGCGGCCGGCTCGTCGCCGGCGGCGCCGGTATAGACCACGCCGGCCTTGCGGGCTTCCGCCTTGAGGAAGCGGCCGATGGTGATGTCGGCCTCGACGTTCAGCATCACGACGTGCTTGCCGTGGGCCATGGCGGCGAGCGCCACCTCGGTGCCGGCATTCGGGTTGCCGGTCGCGTCGATCACGACGTCGATGCGGCCCGCCTCGCACATCGCGCGATAGTCGCCGGTGATGGCGATGGCGCCGGCCTCGATCGCCCGGTCGACGGCTGCGGCGGTGTCGGCGGAAACGGCCGCCGCGCGGTCGTGGCCGGCCATCAGCACGGCGTCCACGGCATTCTGCGGCATCCGCTCGCAGATCGCGCCGATGCGCACACCGGTCATCAGCGCCACCTGAACCACGATGTCGGTGCCCATCTGGCCGGCGCCGGCGAGCCCGATGGTGATGGGGCCGCGGGCCTCGGCGTAGGCGGCGAGTTCGGCGGCCTGGCCGAGCCGGGCGAGTTCGTGGGTCATCGTCGTTCTCCTGGACCGGTTCCGTCGCGGTCTGGCGCTCAGGGGCGCTTTGTCTTTCGGGCGGGGCGGGCCTTCGGCCGGCAATCCCGGCGGAAAGCCCTGCATCCGCCGGGCTCATGTTGTATAGCGGGCGACATATCACGTTGTCGCGGCTTGGTCTCCCGGACCCGGCCGCGAGCCCGCCGATGAGGCCGACCATGCGCCGCTTCCTGATCGACACCGACACCGCCTCCGACGATGCCATCGCCCTGCTGATGGCCTTCGCCGCGCCCGACGTGCGCGTGGAGGCGCTGACCATCGTCGCCGGCAACTGCTCGGCCGAGCAGGCCGCGCAGAACGCGCTCTACACCGCCGAACTCTGCGGCGTCAGCGTGCCCGTCCACCTCGGCCGCACGGGGCCGCTGATCCGGCCCCTGACCATGGCCGCCGAAGTGCACGGCCACGACGGGCTCGGCGATATCGGCCTGCCGCTTTCCGGCCGGCCGGTCGCGGAAGGCCGCGCGGTCGACGTCATCGTCGAGACCGTGCTGCGCCATCCGGGCGAGGTCACGCTGGTGGCGCTGGGCCCGCTCACCAACATCGCGGTCGCGCTGCTGCGCGCGCCGGAGATCGCCCGCAAGGTCGCGCGCTGCGTGGTCATGGGCGGCGTCGCCGACGGCGTCGGCAACGTCACGCCCGCGGCCGAGTTCAACATCTTCGTCGATCCGGAGGCGGCGGCGGTGGTGTTCTCGTCGGGGATGCCGCTGACCATGGTCGGCTGGGACGTCTCGCGCCGCCGCGCCGCGTTCGATGCCGACGAGCTCGCGGCGCTGCGGGCCATCGACACGCCCCGCGCCCGGTTCGCCGTCGATATCCTCGGCGCGCTCCGCCGCTTCATGGTCGGCATCAGCAGCCGCGACCATGTCGACCTGCCCGATCCCATCGCCATGGCGGTGGCGCTCGATCCCTCGGTCGCGACCGACGTGCGCCGCCACGCGGTGATCGTCGACACCTCCACCGGCCCGTCCGCCGGGGCGACGCTGATCGACCATTTCGGCTCGACCGGCCGCCCGGCGAATGTCGACGTGGTGTTCGACGCCTCTCGCGACCGCTTCCTGGAGATGCTGCGGGCGTCGCTGGCGGCCGGGTGAGTGAACGAGGAGTCGTCAGCCCCGCCCGCTCAGCACTGCCAGTAGCGAATGGGATTCTGGACGTGCTTCAACTCGGGCTGCACCACGCGCTTGCCGCGCGCGCCGACATATTCGGTCCAGATTTCGTCTGGCGCTTTGTGACCGACGAACCCTAGGCGGTGGCTCTCGGAGCCATCGGCATAGGGAATATCCGGAAAATTCTCCGGTGTTGCAGACATCCATTTCTCGGCGACAAAAGCGCCTACGACGACGCCGCGTACAACAGCGAGGATATAATCTGCCGCCTCAGCTCTGGATTTTGAAATTCTCCAGCAGTAGCGAACAAGCTGATATACTGATTTTACATCGCTTCGATCTTCCAGCTTGTTGATATTTATAAGAACAAGCTTGTGTGCGGGATTTAGTGGAAATTCTGGCAAGCTATATTTGTCGATCAGCTCGATGTGGCTCATAGGACCGCGACTGCTGCTCGCGTGCCCTCCTTGGATGTTGGTGAGTCCCGCAAATGCGTCGATCAGGGCAGCCTCGACTTCAAAGACAGCATTATCGGGGATTTCATGTCGATGAATGACATGGATAACTCTTAAGCCGGTATTATGAATTGATCGTATTCGATCGTATTTTGGTGAAATTATTCCATTATCATCTTCTAATTTATCTCGAACCCCATTGGCATGATCAAATACGCGATTGTTTTTGCCCTTTCCAACGTAAAAGGTCTCGCCATTTCTTGGGTCTATCAGGCGATAGACATAGTTTCCAAGTTTTTGGCAAACTTCTTCGGTGAAACGCTCGTCATTTTGCGCTGCCATTTGAAACCCCCCTCCCCATACTGCTCGCCTTCTGGCGCTGTCGTTCTGTCTACGGCCCGGTGGCGGGCGGGACGGCGTCGGACAGGAGCAGGTGCTCGCGGCCGACCTTGACGAGGTCGAAGCGCTGGTAGAGCCCGTTTCCGAGCGGGAACTCGTAGCGCACGATGTCGGCGGTGGCCTGCGCGCGGCCGATCTTGCCCGGCAGGAAGCTGCCGGTGCCGACCACGTCGATCGGAATGCCGAGATTGCCGAAGATGCGGCATTTCAGAACGTCGAAGCCCGACGAGGCCACCACCTTCGGCGCCTTGTAGCCGTGATCGTCCAGCATCTTGCGGAACCGCACGATGCTCGCGGCCGTGACGCCGGTGCCGAACAGGCACTTGTCGCGGATTTCATCGGCGCTGAGCCCGTCGAGATCGTCGATGGCGAAGCCCTGCAGCGCCAGCTTGAGGATTTCGCCCGGCGTTTCCTTGTGGGTCCAGCGCATCAGCGTGCGCACCGATTCGTTCCAGTCCAGCCCCTCGAGGTGGCGGCCGGCATGGGTGTCGATGCGGAAGGAAAGCTGCTTGCCGCGCTCGTGCAGCTTGGCCTCGCCGTAGAACCACGCGCAGACCGCCAGCGCGTCGGTCACCTCGCGGCCCTCGTAGTCGACCAGAACCGTATAGGTCGGCTCGTCGGGGAAGGTCTCGACATAGAGCCGGGTCGCCTCCAGCGTGGCGTTCTCGCGCACCGGATCGCCGCCGCGCGCCAGAATGCGCGCCTTGGCGTAGCCGATCAGGGCGTGCGGCATGGTGCCGAGGCCCTCGCTGGCGCCGAACATCGGCGCGGCGATCGCCGTCGAGGTGCCGATGAACCCGGTCGCGCCCATCAGCCGCGCGGTGCGCGCGCCGACGCTGGCGCCGTAGGCACAGGCGAGGTGCATGTCGTCGCCGGTGCAGTGGCGCGCCTCCATGGCGATGAACGCCGTGCGCGGCATGGCGAGGTTCATGGTGAAGGCGTTGAGCGCCGAGACGCAGGCGAAGCCGACCCGCTGCAACAGGAGCGTCTCGATGGGCGACAGCGCCGCCATGCTGCCCGTGATCGTCATGATCGGCCGGCCGGACACCAGCAGCGTGCCTTCCGGCACCTCGCGGCGGATCTCCAGCGGAATGGCGCAATCCTGCGGATAGAGCGCCGTGACGAGGTCGATGGCCCGGTCCACCGCGGCGATGCAGTCGGCCCGCAGGAACACCGCGTAGGTCACGCGGCAGTCGCCATGGGCGGCCACGACGGCACGGGTCTTGAGGAAATAGGCGTCGGTGCGAAGCGCGACGTCCGGATCGACCTCCGGCAGCGTGTCGGGGCCGATGACCTCTTCCTTCGCCTTCGTGCCCTTCGAAGGCACGGTCTCGATCGATCGCACGGTGTTCTCCCGTCCCCGGATCCGCAGGTCTTTCGTGGCGGCAGAATATCGGCGCCCGACGCGCACGGAAAGCCCGCCGCACCGTCACCGCTTCGGGAATACTCCCCGCGCCCGCACGCGAACGGCTTCGCGGCGGATCGACTTCCCCACATCCGAAGCGAACCGGCTGCCCCTTGCGGGTTGGTGGATCGGCGTCATTTGCGCCATAGTGGCGCCCTGGCTCGGAACCGCGGCGCCGTGGCTCTCCCTCCACCGCCGAGGAGACGCGCTCCCATCCCGCGCGCCCCGCCCCAGAAGAATCGCGGGCCCTTACGACCCGTGCCCCTCGAGAGCCGCGACCATGGCACCCACCGACGACGTCACCATCCGCCGGCTCGACAGCACGTTCATCGAGCCGATCTTCGAGATGCACAATCGCGTCTACGAGGAGATCGGCCGCGACGATCTCTACCGGGCGCGCGATCACGATCACATCGCCGACCTTTTCGGCGCCGAGGGCATGTGCTTCGGCGCGTTTCTGGGCGGGCGTCTGGTCGGCTACAGCAGCGTGCGCTTTCCGTCCGCCGACAGCGACGGCCTTTCGGCGCAACTCGGCTTCGCCCCGTCGCAGCGGCGCTATATCGCCGAATGCGATGCCTCGTGCGTGCTGCCGGACGCACGGGGCCGGCGGCTTCAGGAACGCCTCATCGAGGTGCGTGCCCGCGGCGGCCTGACGCGCGGCCGCGTTCTCGGCATGGCCATCGTCGGCCCGATGAACGTCTACAGCCTGCGCAATTTCCTGCAGTACGGCATGCGCGGCGTGGCCCTGCACCGCATCGCCAGCGGCGAGGACCGCATGGTCATGGCCCGCGATCATTCGGACCTGCCGAACCGGGTCGAGAACCGCCGCGAACGGCGGCCGGTGGGGATTTCGCGGGACGAGATCGCGGCCATCCTGCGATCGGGCGGACAGCTCGACCGCGTCATCCGGGACAGCGACGAGTGGCACTACGAGTTCGTCTGGTTCGCGGACATCGCCGACGAACGCTCGTGGGTGGACGCCTTCAACGCGAAAGATTTCTTCGGAGCCTAGAGCATATCCCGTTCAGATCGAACCGATCTCAGCGACAAGAAAGTGCTCTGGAGCGCCTCCCGGCCGGTCGGGAAGCGTTCAGAGACAGGCAGGCGGAAAGGACAGGCGGACGATGCGCTTCGGAATGAAGGACGTGCTGATCGGGGTCGATCTGCAATATGGCTTCATGCCCGGCGGCAACCTGCCGGTGGCCGACGGCGACGCGGTGGTGCCGGTGGTCAACCGCATCGCCCGGCATTTCGACAACATCGTGCTGACTCAGGACTGGCACCCGCCGGGCCACTGGTCGTTCGCCTCGTCGCATCCCGGCCGCAAGCCGTTCGAGGTGATCCGCATGGCCTACGGCGAGCAGGTCCTCTGGCCGGACCATTGCGTCCAGGGCACGCGCGACGCCGAGCTTCACGACGATCTCGACATCCCCGGCGCCCAGCTCGTGCTGCGCAAGGGCTACCACAAGGCGGTGGATTCCTATTCCGCCTTCCACGCCGCCGACCGCGTCACCCCGACGGGGCTCGCCTCCTATCTGCGCGAGCGCGGCATCGAGCGGGTGGTGCTGGCGGGGCTCGCCACGGATTTCTGCGTGGCGTGGACGGCGCTCGACGCACGGACGGCCGGGTTCGAGACGCTGGTGGTCGAGGACGCCTGCCGGGCGATCGACGTCCAGGGCTCGCTCTCCAACGCGTGGGCGGCGATGAAGGATGCCGGCGTGAGGCGGATCACCTCGGCCGATATCGGCTGAGCGACGGCGGAGTGCCCGCCGCCGTGGTCAGGCGCGGCGGCGGCGAGGGCGCATCACGTCCTCGCGCTTGAGGATATAGAGCCCGGAGCAGACGATCACGACCGAGCCGAGGATCGTGGAGGTGTGCGGCAGCTGGTTGAACACCAGATAGCCGGCCGCGATCGCGCCGATGATCTGGGAGTAGCCGAACGGCGCCAGCAGCGAAGCCGGGGCGTAGGCGTGGCCGCGGATCAGGAAGAAATGGCCGATGGCGCCGAGCGCGCCGAGCGCCACGATCAGGCCCCAGGTCGTCAGGTCGGCCGGCGTCACCCACACGGCCGGCATCGCCGGGGTCAGGACCACCGTGCCGACCACGGCCGAGTAGAGCAGCAGGCCCATGGAATTCTCGGTCGGCGCCAGCCGCCGCGTCAGGATGACGTAGACCGCGTTGCACGCCATCGCCGCGACCGAATAGACCGCCTCGAAGGCGAGCGCGCCGGAGCCCGGCTGCACCACGATCATGACGCCGACGAAGCCAGCGGCCACCGCCATCCAGCGGCGGCGGTCGGCCCACTCGCCCAGCATCGGCCCGGCGAGGGCGGTGATGACGAGCGGCCCGGCGAAGTTGATCGAGGTCGTCTCGGCGAGCTGCAGGTGATGCAGCGCGATGAAGTTGAACACCGTGGAGCCGAGCAGGAACGTTCCGCGCAACACCTGCAGCCCGAGGCGCCGGGTGCGCAGCGCCGGCAGCAGCCGCGCCGGGCGCGGCGCCAGCAGGCCGACCAGCAGCAGCATGTGGACGAGGTAGCGGAACCAGGCGACTTCGAGCGGCGGCAGCGTGTGGGACAGCGTCTTCGCAACGGCGTCGAGGACGGTGAAGAACGTACAGGCGACGAGCATCATCAGGATGCCGTTCAGACGGGTATCTCCCGCCCGGTCGCCCATCGCGGCGATGGACATCGTTCTCTCCGCGGCGAATGCCGTTTTCGGTCGAAGGGGCGTCCGGCCTGGTCGCCGCGAAGGCGAGGAACGAGGCGCCTGGTTCGGGATTGTGAAGCAGGTTCGTTGGGAATTCGGAAACGTCGATAATGTCGTCACACGAAGGCGCCGGCCGGATGGCGGCGCGCTCGCGCGGCAATCCGGCGCTCCGGCAAGCCTCAGGCAGCGGCGCGCAAACAGGCACGCACACGAACCGGGCAGCAATTGCAGGAACGCGCTGTCAGCTTATCGATTTAGGACAGGGTGTCGACGACAATTGCTGCGGCGCCGCTGCATAGCGGCCCGCCTGCAATGCATGGATGACGCCGAATCGCGGTGAAAAATACCGCCGTGCCTTTGGCCGCGGCCGAAGGCGCAAGGCCCAAGCGCATCGAGCAGCAGGGCGCTGGGCGCTGGGAGGAAGCGCAGGGAGGCCGCAGGCGCAGCGACGGACCGGGCGTCCGGCGGCGCGCATGGCGCCGCGAGCGCGCGATGACGGTTCAGGCCGCGACGACCGGCGAGGGCGGCGGAACCTCCTCCTCGAGGTCCGGCTCCGGATCGTCGGCGGGGTCGAGGCCCTGGCCGCCGGCGGCCGCGAGGTTCTGCTCGACGATGCGCAACAGGCGGCGCAGGCGCTTGCGATCCTTCTCGTCGAGGCCGACGAGGGCTTCCTTCTCCAGCCGCTTCCAGGCGCGGTCGAGATCGGAGATCCGCTCGCGGCCGAACTCGGTGAGGAATACCCGGGCGAGCCGCCCGTCGGTCTGGGAGGCCTGCCGCAGCACGAAGCCCTGAGCGGAAAGCCGGGAAATCATCTTGGTGACGGTGGGCGGCTGCACGCCGAGGGTCGCGGCGAGCTGGCTCATCGTCTGGCCGTCCTCGTCCGCCAGCACCTTCAGCACCGTTTCCTGGCCCGCGTGCAGGCCGAGCCGGCTCAGGTGCGCATTGGCGCGGCCGCGGCTGGCCTTCGCGGTCTGCGACAGCCGGTAGGTAACGGTTTTGCGGTAATTGAAGGTCATTTCGGCTCTGCTGCTTTGGGACGGCGCGCGCCCGTCTGAGCGGGCAGAATGCCCACGGAATGCGACACTATCATTAAGCAGCCTTTGGAAAAGTCGGCCGAAAGGTGAAGCCGCGAATTTCTTCGCCGGCTTCCGAGCCGGCGGGCCGGACAAGGGCCGGCAGCGTGCGAAAACCGCGTCGCGCTTCCCCATGCGATGGGATAGCGTCTCGCCGTTTCCCACGAGGCCGAATCGGACGACATCTCCCATGAAAAGCGACGGCGAAATCGCGCGGGCCGCCCGTTTGAAACCCATTGCCGAGGTCGCCGCCCGCCTCGGGCTCGGCCCGGACGATCTCGATCCCTACGGCCGCCACATCGCCAAGATCGAGGACGAGGCGCTGGCGCGGGCCGGCGCCGCGAAACGCGGCAAGCTGGTGCTCGTCACCGCCATCAACCCCACCCCGGCGGGCGAGGGCAAGACCACCACCACCATCGGCCTCGGCGACGCGCTGAACCGCATCGGCCGCAAGGCCGTGATCTGCCTGCGTGAGCCCTCCCTCGGGCCGTGCTTCGGCCAGAAAGGCGGCGCCGCCGGGGGCGGCTATGCCCAGGTGGTGCCGATGGAGCGCATCAACCTGCACTTCACCGGCGATTTCCATGCGATCTCGGCCGCGCACAACCTCGTCGCCGCCATGGTCGACAACCACCTCTACTGGGGCAATGCGCTCGACCTCGACCTGCGCCGCATCACCTGGCGGCGGGTGGTGGACATGAACGACCGCGCGTTGCGCGACGTCGTCCTGTCACTCGGCGGTCCGAAGAAC
>JAEZMP010000141.1 GCA_023442215.1 Pseudomonadota bacterium | reverse complement strand
GATAGACCGTGTCCTTGTGCTCCGGCTCGTCCCACATCACGGGCGGCCGGGCGCGCTTCGGGTCGATGTGCGCGGCGAGGCGTCGGGCGGTCTCGGGCGCGAGCAGTTCCTCCACCGCGACCGTCATCGCCGCCGGATCGGCTAGAAGGGCGTTGCGGTTGTGGTAAACGAGCTTGGTCGCCTCGGCATGGATGTGGACGCGGTCCGCGAGCGGCACGTCCGGCCCGAGATCGAACGGGCGCAGGATGCCCATCAGCATCAGGGCGGCGAGCCCCTGCCCGTTCGGCGGGCATTCCTCCACGCTATAACCACGATAGTCCGCCGAGATCGGTGCCGTGAAGAAGGCCGCGTCACCTTCGGCGAAGTCTTCCTCGGTGTGAAGTCCGCCGAGGCCCTTCAGATAGTTCACCAGCGAGGCGGCGGTCGCGCCCTCGTAGAAGGCGGCGGCGCCCTTGGCGGCGATCTCGCGCAGGCGCCGGCCGAGCAGCGGCTGGGCATGGCGGTCGCCGGCGCGCGGCGCCTTGCCGCCCGGCAGGAAGAAGGCTGCCGCGCCCGGATCCTGTGCGAGCAACGCCGCGTCGTCGGCCCAGTCGAACGCGACGCGCGGCGTCACCGGATAGCCGTTCTCGGCATAGTCGATCGCACGCGCGAACACGCGGTCGAGCGGCAGCGTGCCGTATTCACCGTGCAGCTTCGTCCAGGCCGAAACCGCGCCAGGCACGGTGATGGCATGGGGGCTGGTGCGGGGAATCTCGCCGTCGAGGCCGAGAGCCTTCAGTTTCGCGACGCTGGCCGCGGCAGGCGCACGACCGCTGCCGTTGAGAGCGACGGTCGGCTTGCCCTTCGGCGCATAGAGCACGAAGCAGTCGCCGCCAATGCCCGTCATGTGCGGCTCGACCACGCACTGGGTCGAGACCGCGGCGATGGCGGCATCGACGGCGTTGCCGCCTGCGCTCAGGATCTCGAGCCCCGCGGCCGTCGCGAGCGGGTGGGAGGTCGCGATCATCGCGTCCCGCGCCAGCACGGGAGGGCGGGCGGGCCCGAAGAAATCGGTTCTCTGGCACGATGTCACGACTGCGGCTCCTCGGATGAGATGACGGGGGCGAAGCCGTAGAGCATCGCCGGATTGTCGACCATGATCTTTCGCATGACCGTCGCCTCGCCGCACCAGGAGGCGAACAGGTCGACGAGCAGCGCATCGTCCGGCGGGTTGCCGGGCTTCGACGGGTGCGGCCAGTTCGTCGCGAACAGGCATCGGTCCGGCGCGTGGGCGATCAGCGTGCGCGCGAGAGGCGCCACGTCGTCGTAGCCGGGCGGACCGCTGCGCGAGGTCTCGTAGACGCCCGACGTCTTCACCCAGGTGCGGCCGTTGTCGAGAAGGCGGCGCAACGCCGCGAAGCCGGGATGGTCTATGCCGACGGGTTCGAGGAACTTGCCGTTGTGGTCGATCACGAGCCGGCCCGGCAGGCGGGCGAGCCGGTCCGCCTGCTCGTGAAGCTGGCGGCCGTCCATCTGCAGCTGCACATGCCAGCCGAACGCCGCCGTCTTCGCCGCGAGCGTCTCCAGGGCGTCCCAGCCGAGCACGCCGCCGCCGATCATGAAGAAGCGGATGCCGCGGATACCGAGGCCGGTGAGCCGGGCAAGCTCGGCCTCCGGCACGCCCGGGGGCACCACGGCGACGCCGCGGGCATCGCCGAGCGCGGCCATGGCATCGAGCGTCGCACGGTTGTCGAAGCCGTAGACCGAGGGCTGCACCACCACCGCGCGGCTGAGGCCGAGGATGTCGCGCACCCGCGCATAGCGCGCCACGTCGCCGCCCGCGACCGGCGGGAACGGTGACTGCGGCGCGGGCGGATAAATGTCCTCGGGCCCATAGGCGTGCATGTGGCAGTCGCAGGCGCCGGCCGGAAGCGGGAACGCCGGTGCACGCGTGGGCAGCGGCGCGCTCACCGGGCGCCCCAGCCGGCGACGCGGTGCGGGTTGACGGCGTGGATCGGCTGCCGACCGGCGAGTACGGCCTTGACCTGCTCGACCGTCTCCAGCGCCTGATGGGCGGACGGCTCCGGCATCAGCGCGGCGCTGTGGGGCGTCGCCACCACGTTCGGCAGCCGGGCGAGCCGCAGCGAGGGCTGCTCGTCGGTGCCGTCGCCCACATCGAGGCCGGCGCCGGCGATGGTGCCGGACAGGAGCGCCGCCTCGAGATCCACCTCGTCGACGAGGATGCCGCGGGAAATGTTGATGAAATAGGCGTCCCTGCGCATCTTCCCGAAGGCGGAGGCGTTCATCATCCGGTTGGTTTCGGGCGTGGCGTAGGCGGCGCAGACCACGAAGTCGGGCTGCGACAGCACCTCGTCGAACCCGACCGGGACGACCGCCCCGTGGTCGATCCGGGCATAGGGATCGTAGACCGAGACCTTCATGCGGAAGGCGAGCGCGAGCTCGACGATGCGCCGGCCGATGGAGCCGTAGCCGATCACGCCGACATGGGAACCGGCGAGCTGCTTGCCGAACACCATCGGGTGCGCCGCCTGCCCTGCATGGTAGCGCCCGGCATCGCGGGTGATGCCGCGGGCAAGATCGAGCATGAGCGCGATCGCATGCTCGCCGACGGAATCGGCATAGCCGGAGCTGCAGCGGCAGACGAGGATGTTGGCGTCGGACGCCGCCTCGATGTCGATGTTGCGGATGTCGACGGCGCAGCGCGTGAACAGCTTCACGTCTTCGAGCCGCTCCATCACCGCACGCGGCCCGGCGGCGAGGCGGTCGGAGATCACGACCTCGCAGCCCCGCGCCGCCTCCACCAGCGCATCGCCCCTCAGCGGCGTGTCGCTGTCGTTCATGACGAGTTCGATCCCCGGCAGCGCCCGCAGTGCCTCGACGGCGGCCGGGGCGTAGAAGTGCTTGAGGAGATCGCGGTTATGGGTGAGGAGAACGCGCATCACTCGTGGATCCTGTCGACTGTTTCACGCGGCAGCCGCGCCATCACCCAGCGGTTCATGGCGAGCACCATGTCGTCGCGCCAGGACAGCGGGCCGGGCCGGGCCAGCGCTGAGGAAAGGCCGCGCTGCTGCTTTTCGAGGATGCCGACATCTTCCAGCGCCACGGCTTCCCAGCGCTTGTAGTAGGGCGCGGCGCGCAGGTCGAAATCCGGCTGCTCTGTATAGGCCCGCGGGAAGGCGCCGCCGACCGTGAGCACCGACCGGTCGACCGAAACCGGCCGCACCGCGAGCCACCAGATGCAGTCCTGGGCGCAGGCGAACTGGGTGGTCGGCTCGACCAGGGTGAAATAGGTGCCCTTGCGGGCCTGCTCGTCGAGGCTTTCGATCGGCGGGAAGGGCGGCTCCTCGCCGAGCACGGCGATCGAGCGCGTGGACTGAACCTGAATGCTGAGCCACTCGCCGGCGGTCGGGAAGCTGACGGAGCGCTGCGCGCCCACCGTCGCGGCATGGACGATGCCGGTGTGGTATGTCTCCATCGCGTTTTCGAGCAGGAGCTTCCAGTTGCAGGCGACCTCGATCTCGATGCCCCAGGTCTTCACCATGTCGCCGAAGCGGTGGCTGCCGAGCAGGTCGGGCAGGTTGCCGAGGTGGGCCGCCAGATCCGGCGCGCCGTCATCGTAGTTGAGGAAAATCGCGCCTTCCCAGATTTCCATCCGGACCGGGACGAGCCCGTTGGGCGGCTTCTCGAATTTCGGCACCTCGCGCATTCCGGGGGCGCCGGCCAGCGCGCCGTCGAGCCGGTAGTTCCAGGCGTGATAGGGGCAGATGATGTTCTTCGCGTTGCCGCAGCCTTCCAGCAGGATCGAGGCGCGGTGGCGGCAGACATTTGCGAACGCGCGCAGGATGCCGTCCTCGCCGCGCACCAGCAGCACCGGGCCGCCGACGCTCTCGATCGCCTTGTAGTCGCCGGGCTTCGCGACCTCCTCCACCCGGCCCGCGAAGAACCAGGTCCTGAGGTGGATGTGCTCCACCTCGGCCCTGAAGATCTCCGGGTCCGTATAGAAGCGCGGCGGCGCGCTACGGGCATCGCCCAGCGGCGGCTCCGACCAGACATAGGGCTGCGGCACCAGTGTCGCGTGGGCGCTCATGGCTGTTGGCCTCCGTTCAGGCGGTGCTCGGCGCGGCCGAGCTGGACGAGGTGCAGGGCGATGACCGCGACGTGGCCGGCCAGCATCGCCGCCATGCCCGCAACGTCGTGGGGCGGGCTCAAGGTATTGATGTCGACCCCGACGAAATCGAGGCCGACGAGCCCGTGCAGCAGGTCGAAGGCCTCCGCCACCGGCGGCCCGCCCCAGGTCGGCGTCGCCACGCCGGGGGCGGCCGAGGGATCGAAATAATCCATGTCGAACGACAGGTGGACCGGCCGGCTTCCGATCGCCGCGCGCACCTCGGCGGCGATTTCCGCGGCGCCGCGGCGGCGGACCTCCTCGCCGGTGATCAGGCGGAAGCCGAGAGAACGGGTGTGGTCGTAGGCGCCCGCCACCGGCATGGTGCCACGCGCGCCGATATGGAACGAACGCGCCGTGTCGATCAGGCCTTCCCGCGCGGCGCAGGTAAAGGTGGTGCCTGTGTTCACCTCTTCGCCGGGATAGGCGTCGGTGTGGGCATCGATGTGGATCAGCGCGAGTTCCGGATAGCGCCGGGCGAGCGCGCGCAGGATCGGCAGCGTCACCGTGCCGTCGCCGCCGACGCAGAGTGGCACGGCATCGGCCCGCACGACATCGAACACGGCCGCCTCCATGGCGGCGAGCGAAGGGCCGACATCGGACGCGGTCACGTCGACGTCGCCGAGATCGACGACGCCGTCGTCGGCGCGCGGATCGACGTCGGCGAGCGGCGGATAGAACGGCCGCACCTCAGAGGAGGCGGCGCGGAACGCCGCCGGACCCTGCCGCGAGCCGATGCGGGTCGGGTGGGTGCCGCAATCGAACGGCATTCCCATCACGGCGATCTGGCCGGCTTTCGCGCGCGTGGCCTGCGGCACCCCGAGAAAGGTGCCGAGGCGCATCCGGGGAAGCGCCTGGCCGTTGCCGGTATCGTTCATGCCTCGATTCCCATGTAGAACGCCTTCACGCGCTCGGGGTCGATCCGCGAGCCGACGTCCTCGTGCACGATGCGGCCGAGCCGCATGACATAGACGTGGTCCGAGAGGCGGATCGCCTCGACCGCATTCTGCTCGACGAGCAGCACCGTGGTGCCGCGGTTGCGGATTTCCTGGATGGAATCGAGCACGACGTCGATCATCTGCGGGGCGAGGCCCATGGTGGGCTCGTCCATCACCAGGAGCGAGGGGCGGGACATCAGCCCGCGGGCGATGGCGAGCATCTGCTGCTCGCCGCCGGAAAGCGTGCCGGCAAGCTGCCGCATTCGCTTGCCGAGGATGGGGAACAGTTCCGTCAGCGCCTCGATGTCGCGTTCGATGTCGGCCTTGTTGTCGCGGATGTAGCCGCCGAGCAGGAGGTTCTCGCGCACGCTCATGCCCGCGAACACCCGGCGCCGCTCCGGCACGTGGGCGATGCCGCGCCCGACACGCAGTTCCGCCGCGAGGCCGGTGATGTCCTCGCCGGCGAAGCGGATCGATCCGCCGGCGAGCGGCAACAGGCCGGAGAGCGCGGCGAGCGTCGTGGTCTTGCCCGCGCCGTTGCTGCCGACCAGGCTGACGATGCGGCCGGGCTCGATCTTGATGTCGACGCCATCGACCGCGGCGATGCGGCCGTAGGTCACCCGGAGATCCGTGATCTCGAGCAGCGGCTCGACCTCGCGGGCCCCTTCGAAGCGCGGCATTTCCACGGCGCTCATGTCCGCGCCCTCCCGAGATAGGCGGCCTGCACGGCCGGATCGGTGAGCACGGCCTCCGGGTGGCCGTCGGCGAGGCGTTTGCCGTAGTTCAACACGGTGAGGCGGTCGCACAGGCTGCGCACGATCTGCATGTCGTGCTCGATCAGGAGCACCGTGATGCCCTTGTCGCGCACCACGCGGACGAGGTCGGCGATCTCGGTCTTCTCCAGTGCGTTCATGCCCGCGAGCGGTTCGTCGAGCAGCAGCACCTTCGGATCCGACATCAGCGCGCGGGCGATTTCCACCCGGCGCTGGTGGCCGTAGGAGAGCGTGGTCGCGACCCGGTCGGCGACGTCGCCGCCGAGCCCCACGAAGTCGAGCAACTCATAGGCCCGCTCCACCATCGCGCGCTCTGCCGCGCGCGCCGAGCGCAGGCCGAGCACCAGGGCGAGCGGAGAGGCGCGGAACTTGCGGTGGGCGCCGACCAGCACGCTTTCGAGCACCGTCATCGAGCCGAACAGGCGGATGTTCTGGAACGTGCGCGCGAGCCCGCTCGCCGCGATGCCGTTGACGCCCCTGCCGGCGATATCCTCGCCATCGAGCACGAGGCGGCCGGCCGCCGGGCGCACGAAGCCGGTCAGCACGTTGAGAAGCGTGGTCTTGCCGGCGCCGTTCGGGCCGATCAGCCCGTGGATCGCACCGCGCTCCACCGCAAGGTCGAAGCCCGAGATCGCCTCGATACCGCCGAACCGCACCGTGATCGCCTCCGCCGAGAGGATCGCCGTCATCGCGCCGCCCTCAGGTCGGCGCCTGCCATCAAGAGGCGCACCCTGGCACCGGCGGCGAGCCCCTGCGGACGGAACAGCATCAGCGCGATCAGGATGACGCCGAGCAGCGCGAACCGCGTTTCCGGGTAGGCCTGGACGAACGGGATGTCGATCGCGACCTGCAGGAAGACGATCCAGATCACCGCCCCGACCATCGGGCCGATGAAGGTGCCGAGCCCGCCGAGCACGATCAGCATGAGGATGATGATGTTCTCGAACAGGGAGAAATTGAGCGGGCTGATATATTGCTGATAGTGCGCATAGAACACGCCGACGAAGCCGCCGATGAAGCCGCTCGCCGCATAGGCATAGAGCTTGTAGCGCGCGGTCGGCACGCCCATCGCCTCGGCGGCCTCCTCGTCCTCTCGGATCGCCACCCAGGCGCGGCCGACATAGGAG
>JAEZMP010000098.1 GCA_023442215.1 Pseudomonadota bacterium | reverse complement strand
GGCTGGTGTCGTTGAACATGGAGCCGATCCAGAACCGGCCCCTGGCGTCGGCACGGCCGTCGTTGAGGCGGGCCTCGGGCCAGTTCGGCAGGCGGAAGCCGTGGTCGCGCCGTTCGTCCGTCTCCGGCCACCACCAGACCAGCTTCGAGGCGAGCCCGATGAGAAGGCGACCGGGCTCGGTCGTCAGCGAGAGCGCGACCACCGGCTCGCCGAAACTCCAGGTCGTCACCGTGCCCGTGCGCTCGTCCAGCCGGTGGGTGCGGGCGCCGTGGACATCGCACCAGTAGAGCGCGCGTTCCTCGGGCGACCAGACTGCAGCCTCGCCGCAGCGGTCGGCCACGGGGGCGACGCAGCGCGGGGCCGACACGGAGAGGGAGAAGGCATCCGTCATGACGCGAGTTCCCTGTCCGGTTCGGAGAACAGGAAGAACCGCTCGCCTTCCACCACGCGCAGTGCCTGCTCGATGGCGCCGAGCACGGTGGTGCGGTCGACGAGCCGGGTGCGTTCGACGGCGACGGGGAAGGGCATCAGCGCGGAAATGCGCGTCGCGAGCCCGGCGATGAACTCGTCGCCCGCCCGCGAAAGGCCGGCGCCGATGATGAGCTTGCTCGGATTGAGAATGCAGCAGACGGCGGCCAGGCCGCGTGCGATGCGTCCGCTCAGATCCGCGATGATGCGGCGGGCGGCGTCGTCACCCTCGGCCGCGGCCTCGAACACCATCGGCGCCTCGATCGACGCGGGGTCGCCGCCGCACAGCCGCAGCAGGGCAGGGCTCGCGCCATCCTCGGCCGCGCGACGGGCCAGACGGGCGAACGCGCGGCCGCCGGCGGTCCACTCGAAGGCGCCGACGCCGGGCGGCGGCGGCTCGGGATCATCGGCCGGAATGCTGCCGACTTCCCCGGCGAAGCCCTCCGAGCCCTCGAAGATCTCGCCGCGCACGAGCAGGCCGAGGCCGATGCCCTTGCCGAGATGCACGTAGACCGCATCATCCAGGCCCTGGGCGGCACCGTGGCGATGCTCCGCCAGCATGGCGAACTGCACGCGCCCCCCGGCCACGAACGAGCAGCCGAACCGCTCGGCGAAGCGAGCGGAGAGGATGTCGCGGAACGGCAGGCCGCTCCACCGTTCGAATCCCGGCGCGAGCTTGATCATGCCGTCCTTGCGGTCGAGGAAGCCCGGCAGGCCGAGGCCGACGGCCCAGACGTCGATCGCCCCGAGGCCGGCTTCGGAACGCATCTCCTCGATGAGGCCGATCAGGATCGCGGCGAACTCGTCGACCGAAGGCGGCGTGTCGCCGAAGGTGTGGTGCGAGGAATGCAGGACGTTGCCGTCGAGATCCGCAAGCCCCGCCCGAACCCGGCTGACGCCGAGATCGAACCCTGCCACCAGTCCCGCCTTCGCGTTGAAGGAAAGCACGTTGGCCTGCGGGCCGGGCCGCATCCGGTTCGAGGGGCCGGGCTCGGTCTCGCGGGCGTAGCCCTTCGCGATCAGGTCCCCGACGATGGCATTCACCGTCGGCTTCGAGAGCCCCGTCTCGCGTGCCACCTCCGCCCGGGAGACCGGCGCGCGGCGGCGGATCGCCCTCAGCACGCTGAGCGCGTTGGTCTGCCGCATCACGGTGGGTGTGGTCGCTGTGGACACGCGAGGCTCCTTAATTGAAAGGAAGCCTAACTGTTATGACTATTTACAGTCAAGCCCTGTCGCCGCTTTTCTGGTCATGCTGCAGTTTTGTGCGGATGCAGCATGATGTAGGCATGTCCGCTCAGATGCGGGATGTACTAAGTTATTGAATAAAATGAATTTTCCGGGGCGTCCGCTCAATTGACGTACCGGCTGGATTTGGCGAGTGCGAACGGGAGCCGCGCCGTCGTCACGAACGGCACGTCTCGCTGCAATCGACCGGCTCGCCTGCCGTCCCAAGATCGCTCCGGATGGAGCGCGTCACCCGCGCTCCAATCCGAGTGGGATATGCTCAAGCTATTGAGTCCGTAGAGATTTTATCTCCGATCCGATGATGTCATCCGCTCGGAAAGCTCTAGCGGAAATCCCGCGTCTTCACCCGGATGCCCTCCGGCTTGAGGAGATCGGAAGGCGTGCCGGGGTGCGGCACCTCCGCCATGCGGGAAGCCCGGGGCGGCCTTCCGCGCGGGTCGGGGCCCGGGATGCCATGATGGAACTCGTCGCCGCGGCCGTGGGGCAGGGGGAAGTTCGCCTCGCGCTCGCCGACGCTCGCAAGGTCGGCGGAACGGTCGATCAGCCGGTGGGCGACGATGTGGACCACCTCCCCCTCGCGCTGCACGCGGCCCCGCACTGCGATCATGCCGGCCGCGACGATGACGCGGCGATAGCGCTCGAACATCTTCTCCCACACCACCACGTTGGCGATGCCGGTCTCGTCCTCCAGGGTAATGAACATCACACCTTTGGCGCTGCCCGGCCGCTGGCGCACCAGCACGAGGCCGGCGACCTCCACCCAGCGGCCGGCCCGCGCCGCCACCGCCTCGGCGCAGGTCAGGATGCGCTGGCGCTCCAGATCCGCGCGCAGGAAGCGAAGCGGGTGGTGGCGTAGCGACAGGCCGGTATGGCCGTAGTCCTCCACCACTTCGCTGCCGGCCGTCATAGGCCTGAGCGCGACCGCGGGCTCGCGCACTTCCGGGGCGGTCTCGCCCTGCCGGCGGTCGGCGGTGGCGAACAGCGGCAGCGGTTCGTCGCGAAGCGCGCGGATCGCCCACAGGGCCTCGCGCCGGGCAAGCCCGAGGGCGGGCTGGAAGGCATCGGCCTTCGCCAGTTCGTGAAGCGCCTCGGGCGGAACGCCCGCGCGCCGCCACAGGTCGTCGACCGAGGCGAACGGCCTTGCCGTCCGTGCCGCGGCGATGGCGTCGGCATGGACCTTGGAAAGGCCCTTGACCATTCGAAGCCCGAGCCGGACGGCGAAGACCGGCGCGTCTGCCCATCCCTCCCGAGGCGACGGCTCCGGGGCGTGTCCGGCTCCGGGCGCGGCCGGCCGCGCGGGCTCCAGCGTGCAGTCCCACGCCGAAGCGGCGACGCAGACGGGCCGGACTTCGATGCCGTGCTCGCGGGCATCGCGCACGATCTGCGCCGGCGCGTAGAAGCCCATGGGCTGGGCATTGAGCAGGGCCGCGCAGAACACGTCCGGATGGCGGCACTTGATCCAGGCGCTGGCATAGGCGATCAGCGCGAACGAGGCGGCGTGGGATTCCGGGAAGCCGTAGCTTCCGAAGCCTTCGAGCTGGCGGAAGGTGCGCTCGGCGAACTCGCGCTCATAGCCGTTCCGCACCATGCCGTCGACGAGCCGGTCCCGGAACTCCGAGACCCCACCTTTGGACTTGAAGGTCGCCATCGACTTGCGCAGCCGGTCCGCCTCGCCGGGGGTGAAGCCGGCGCACTCGATCGCCACCCGCATCGCCTGTTCCTGGAACAGCGGCACGCCGAGGGTCTTCTTCAGCACGTTCGCAAGCTCGGGCCGGGGATAGTGCACCTCTTCCTTGCCGTCCCTCCGGCGCAGATAGGGATGCACCATGTCGCCTTGGATCGGTCCCGGCCGCACGATCGCCACCTGGATCACGAGATCGTAGAACTCCCTCGGCCTCAGGCGCGGCAGCATCGACATCTGCGCCCGGGATTCGATCTGGAAGGTGCCGAGCGTATCGGCCTTGCGGATCATGGCGTAGGTCTTCGGGTCGTCGTCCGGAATGGCGGCGAGGTCGAGATCGAGGCTCTTGTGCGCCTTCAGAAGCTCGAACGCCCCCTTCATGCAGCTCAGCATGCCGAGCGCGAGGACGTCGACTTTCATGAAGCGCAGCACGTCGATGTCGTCCTTGTCCCATTCGATCACCTGCCGGTCGGCCATGGCGGCGGGCTCGATCGGCACCAGCTCGTCGAGCCGGTCGTGGGTCAGCACGAAGCCGCCGGGGTGCTGGCTGAGGTGCCGGGGCGCGCCCGTCAGCCGGCCGGCGAGTTCGA
>JAEZMP010000077.1 GCA_023442215.1 Pseudomonadota bacterium | reverse complement strand
CGTCATGCCGAGCGGTTCGAGCAGTTCGGCGTGGACGAACTCTTCCCAGCTCCCCACCTCGTAGCGGTCGGCCAGGATCATGCCGCCGATCAGCGACGGCAGGTTGGTATAGGCGAACTTCGAGCGGAAGCTCGATGCGAACGGAATGCTGCGCAGCTCATAGACCCGCCGGCCATCCTTGTAGCCGAGATAGCCCATGACATCGTTGACATAGGCCGGCAGGCCCGAGCGCTGGGCGACGAGGTCCTGCACCTCGAACTCCCGCGTGACCCACGGATCCGACAGCGTGAAGCCCGGCATGAGATCGGCCACGCGGGCGTCCCAGCCGAGCTTGCCCTCGTCGACCGCCATGGCGAGGGTCGTCGACAGGAAGCTCTTGGTGACCGAGGCGATCTGGAACACGGTCTTCGCGTCCACGGGCCGCTTGTCGGCCAGCGAACGGACGCCGAAGCCCTTGGCGTAGACGAGGCCGTCGCGGTCGACGATGCCGACGGCGACGCCCGGCACGGCGAAGTCCTTCATCGCCTGCCGCACGAGGGCATCGAGCTTGGGGGCGAACTTGGCGACCCGCTGCTTGACCACGCCCGGCGCGAGTTCGGCCCCGCCGCCCTGCTGCGCCGCCACCGGCGCCGCGGAGAGGCCGACCGCCAGCACCGTCGCGGCGACGAACCCGATTCCCCGGGCCGCCGGGCCGGCCGGGCGGGAGATCACGCCCCATGCCATGCGCACGAATTCACCGAACATCATTCGCTCACCGAAGCCATGAAAGAGAATGAAAGAATTATCGAGATAACCTGAAGAAACGGCCGGCCGTTTCCATCCGCCTGCAAATAGCATCCGATCGCTGATCTGAACAGCGCACCGGGCTCTGCGAAAAAGGCGACGCACCTGCGGGGCCGCTTCTTTCGCCGCCGTCGTGCAGAGCCTATCCGCGTTCAGATCGAGCCGATCTGAACGACAAGGATAAACTCACGCTCTCGAATCCGGCGTGGTTCCCCATCGATCGGATGAGGCCATCGCATCGGGAAGCGCTCCCGAGTTCGGCTGGTGCCCGGCACGCTAAGCGTGCGCGCCCGCCGCCACGGCGTCGAGGGCGGCGACCACGCGGTCGCGATGCTGCGTCAGCGCCTTGTAGGCGAGTTGCGGCTCGTCGAGGGCGAGGATCTGCGTCTTCAGGCTTCCGGCAAGCGCGGCACCGTCCGGGTGGCGGGCGAGCGCGGTCAGCGGGTCGATCTCGATCTTGATGGTGAACAGGATGTCGCCGCTTTCCGGCAGGCGGCGCAGGGTCTGGCGCTCGACTCGGATGAAGGTGCGGGCCGCGACGACGTCCGGCCCGGCGGTCCAGGCGCGGTCGCGCGGGCCGTTCTTCGATTCCGGGTGATGCAGTTTGGGATCGGGATTGAGCGCCCAGTTCATCCGCCACACCGGGAAGCCGACGCGCAGGCTGTCGAAGATGCGGTTCATGCGGGCGGCGAGCTGCTCGGCATAATGCGGCACCGGCTCGTGCAGACCGTCGAGGGTCTTGCCGAACTTTTCCGCCAGCGACCAGGACGACGGGAAGCACAGCGAGGCGGCGGCGAGGCGGTAGCCGCCCTCGCCCTTGCGCATCAGGCAGAGATCTTCCTGCACCAGCCGCGATGCCTGCAGAAGCGGCGGACCGGCGGCGTCGGAAAGATCGACGACGCGGTCGGCCGGCAGGACGGTCACGCCCTCGCCCGCGCGCCGGTAGAGGCCGGGATGGGTCTCGACGAGATGGGCGGCGACGAGATCGGCCACCTCGCGCTGGGCGGCGCGGGTCTCGATCTCCTCGCGCCACACGGCCTCGGGCCGGTGCGCGATCAGGTCCTCCTTCTCGTCGAGATAGGCGACGAGCAGCCGGTCCGGCAGGAACCAGTCGGCGATGTCGACCGGCTGCAGGCCGATGGAGAACGGCTTGCGGGAGCCGTCATAGGGCGTATGGGCGAAATCGGTCATCGGCGAACGGCTTCCACGAGGGTGTGCGGGCAGAAGCCCGGCCCGCCCATCCTGCCGATCCCGCTGCCCGGGCCAATGCGGCCCATCGCCCCGACCGGGGCGACGGGCGGCTTGATCGTCAGTCGAGGGTTTCCAGTTCGTCGATCATGCCCGAGATGACGTCGAGGCCGCGCTTCCAGAAATCCGGATCGCGCGCATCGAGGCCGAACGGGGCCAGAAGCTCGCCGTGGTGCCGGGTGCCGCCGGCCTTGAGCAGCGCGAAATATTTCTCCTGGAAGCCGCTCTCGGCCTGCGAATAGACCGCATAGAGCGAGTTCACGAGGCAGTCGCCGAAGGCGTAGGCATAGACGTAGAACGGCGCGTGGATGAAGTGCGAGATGTAGCACCAGAACGTCTCGTAGCCCGGATTGAGCCGGATCGCCGGGCCGAGGCTCTCGCGCTGCACTTCGAGCCAGATATCCGAAATGCGCTCGGCGGTGAGTTCGCCCTCGCGGCGTTCGAGATGGATGCGACGCTCGAAGGTGTAGAACGCGATCTGCCGCACGACCGTGTTCAGCATGTCCTCCACCTTCGAGGCGAGCATCACCTTGCGTTCGGTCGCGGTGCGGGTGCGATCGATCAGGGTGCGGAAGGTCAGC
This sequence comes from Pseudomonadota bacterium, assembly GCA_023442215.1. Lineage (GTDB taxonomy): Bacteria > Pseudomonadota > Alphaproteobacteria > Rhizobiales > Segnochrobactraceae > Pseudoxanthobacter. Next base: position 2,175 of record JAEZMP010000077.1, on the reverse strand, counting down.
ATCTCGCCGAACACGCTGGCGGTCTCGGCGAGCGTCAGCGGCGTCGGCGCCATCAGCGCGCCGTTCGGCGCCGCCAGCACCTGGTGCACGCCGTGGCCGAGCTCGTGGGCGAGCGTCATCACGTCCCGCACGCGGCCCTGGTAGTTCAGCAGCACGTAAGGGTGCGCGCTCGGCACGGTCGGGTGGGCGAAAGCCCCCGGCGACTTGCCCGGCCGCGCCGGCGCGTCGATCCAGCCGCGCTCGAAGAAGCGGTCGGCGATTGCGGCCATGTCCGGCGAGAACCGGCTGTAGGCTTCGAGCACGGTGGCGCGCGCGTCCTTCCACGGCACCACGCGGTCGTCGGCCTCCGGCAGCGGGGCGTTGCGGTCCCAGTGGTCGAGCGCTTCCTTGCCGAGCCAGCGCGCCTTCATGGCGTAGTAGCGGTGGGACAGCCGGGGGAAGGCGTCGCGCACGGCGGCGACGAGCGCATCCACCACCTCGCGCTCGACGCGGTTGGCAAGATGGCGGGAATCCGCGACATCCTGGAAGCCGCGCCAGCGATCGGAGATTTCCTTGTCCTTGGCGAGCACGTTCATGACGAGCGTGAACGTGCGCAGGTTCTCCTTGAACACCTCGGCGAGCGCGACGGCCGCCGCCTCGCGCCGCGCCGGAACCGGGTCGGACAGCCGGTTCAGGGCCTGCTCCAGCGTCATCGTCTCGGTGGCGATCTCCACCGTCAGCCCGGCGACGGTCTCGTCGAACAGGCGGTTCCAGGCGGCATGGCCGGTGACGGACTTCTCATGGAACAGCTGCTCGATGCGGGGTTCGAGCTGGTAGGGCTTCTCGCGGCGGCAGTCCTCGATCCACGGGCGGTAATGAGCCAGCGCGGGCTCGGCATAGCCGGCCTCCAGCGCGGCCGCGTCGAGATCGTTGAGTTCGAGGCCGAAGAACAGCAGGTGGGTGCCGGCCGTCGTCAGCTTCTCCTGCACGTCGCCGTAGAACTTCGCCCGCTTCGGATCGGAGGTGTCGCCGGCATAGACGAGCCCGGCGAACGAGTAGAGCCGGCCGACCAGTTCCTCCAGCGCCTCGAGGCGCGCGATCACCTCGGCGAGCGCGGCGCCGCCCCCGGGACCTGTGAGGCGGGTGGCGAGCGTGCCTTTCACCTCGGCCTCGAAGGCGCGCGCCTCCTCCAGCGCGCGGGCGAGATCGGTCGCGACCGCGGGCGAATCCATGCCCGGATAGAGATCGTCGAGATTCCATTCCGGCAGGTCGCCGAGCGCGGCGGCCGATGCCGTTGCGGCCGACGGAGCGAACGCGGGGCCGGTGACAGGCGGAAACGGACCGGGCGAAGCGAGGCGAGGCATCGAACCACATACTCCCTGGATGCAGGCCGCCGTCCGCATAATGGGCCGGCAGGCCGGGGCGCCGCGGCGGCGCCCATTCCATCACGTTGTTCCCTTCACATAGGCCGTTCGAGGTGGGCGGATCAATGGCGGCGCCCCTGAATGCCGCCGGGTGGAACGGACGATGCCGGCCCGTCGCGACCGCACGCCGGCATGGCAACACGCCGGCCGCACAACCCGCCCGACCGCGACCATTTCGCAATAATGAATCTTCATCTTGCGATCTGCGGACGTTGTTAACGGGACGTTGAGGGAAATCATAAACATCATGGCTTCATGCCCACGGCCGTGCTCGCGACCCGAGCGGGGGCAGACGCGGCCTGCCGGTCGCGGCACCGGCGTGCCGCCCTTCGCGGATGGAGGCGGCGCGTCACGGGTCACGATCGCTTGAAGATCCGTCGCTTGAATATCCGCGGGCCGGCCGACGCTTCGTTCGGAATGAAAAGGAGAGCCCCTTTGCGCGTTTCGTTCCGCACGATCCTTGCCGGCAGCGCCCTCGCCACGCTCGCCGTGGCGGTGCCCGTGACCACGTTCGCCGCCATGCCCGGCGCATTCGGCGTTCAGTCCGGCGGGCGCACCCAGGATCTGATCGCCGCCGCGATCTCCACCTATTCGGTCGACCCGGTCTCCGCCGCGCTGCGCCGGACGATCGAGGGCCACATCGCCGCGATGACGCCGCCGGCCGCCGCGCCCGCCGACCCCGCCGCTGCGGCGCCGGCGCCGAAGCCGCTCTCGGCGAGCGACGCGGACTGGATGGGCATCGCCGCGTTCTATTCCGCGCGCGGCTATGCGC
>JAEZMP010000535.1 GCA_023442215.1 Pseudomonadota bacterium | reverse complement strand
GCCAGCGCCTTCACGCCCGGATAGGTCTTGTGAATGGCCTTCAACTCAAGAAACGGAACAACGCTCATCACCATCACGCCGACAGGCCGGCCCGCGAACGCGGGCAGGGGCTCGCAGAAAGCCGATGATAGGGGCCCGGCCGCTGAAGGGGGCCCGGGAGAATGCCGGCCGGGCCCCTCCGCTCAGGTCGGTCGAGGACGCGCGCTTCACTCGCGCCCTTACTTGCCCTGCATCTTTCGCAGCTCGGCGGCATAGGCGTCGACATTGTCGGCCGTGATCACCTTGGTCGGGATGATGATCAGCTTGTTCGCGGGGATGACGGACTTGTCGCCTTCCAGGATCTTGGCCATCACCTTCATCCCCTGGTAGGCCCACTCGTAGGGCTGCTGCACGACGGTGCCGGCGACGGTGCCCTCCTTCACGCCGCCGAGCGTGATCGGATCGTCGTCGAAGCCCGTGACCGTGATCTTGCCGAGCGCGCCCGCTTCCTTCAGCGCCTGGTAGATCTGGGGGATGTTGTAGGAATAGATTCCAAGCATGCAGTTGACGTCGGGGCTCGCGGTCAGCGTGTCCTCGACATTGCGCTTGGCGCGCGACTGGTCGACATCGTCGGCGCGCACGTCGACGAGCTCGATCTTGGTGCCCTTGATCTCTTCCTTGATGCCCTCGATGCGCTCGCGGGCATTGTCCGCCCCGGGAAGGCCGACATAGGCGACGCACTTGCCGCCGTCCGGCAGCACCTTCTTCAGGATCTCGCCGACCTGCTTGCCGGCTTCGACATTGCTGGAGCCGATATAGGCGACGCGCTTGCTGTCCGGCGCGTCGCTGTCGGTCGTCATCAGGAGCGCGCTTCCGGCGACGCGGTCGAGCGCCTCCGTCTGGGTCTTGGGATCGACAGCGCTGACGAGGATGCCGGCCGCGCCCGCCGCGACCAGATCGTCCATCAGGCGCGTCTGGTTCGCGGCCGAGGACTGATCGGAATATTTGAACTGCAGATCGTAATTCGGCAGTTCCGTCTGCGCTTTCTTCAGGCCGGCTTCGGCAGCCTTCCAGAAATCGGATGCGGCATTGGGAACGAGAACCAGAGTCTTCTTGTCTTGAGCGTGCAGGGAAACACTTGACGCGAGCAGTACCGCGACGGCGGCGGCAACAATCTTGGCTTTCATTGTTCCTCCCGATACCCTTCTTTGAGGGTTTATGCGTTATTGTGATTGAACTGAGTCGGGTTGTTCAATCCTTTAGATCGTATATATCAGACAATTAAACCGGTCAATCGACTTCTCTGTTCTCGCGGGACTGCATGATGCAACGGATATCACTGGCAATTATCGGATTGGGAAAGATCGCCACGGACCAGCACGTGCCGTGTGTCCGCCGCGGTGCGGACTTCGAGATCGTCGCAACCGCGAGCCGGAATGCACGGCTCGATGGGGTCGAGAACTTCACCACCCTTGAGGAACTTCTCGCCGCGCGGCCGGATGTCCAGGCCGTTGCCTTGTGCGTGCCGCCGCGCCCGCGCTATGCGCTTGCGAAGTCGGCGCTGCTGGCCGGAAAGCACGTCCTTCTGGAAAAGCCGCCGGGCGCCACGGTTTCAGAGGTGCAGAGCCTCGCCGCGCTCGCCGTCGCGCGCGACGTCAGCCTGTTCGCCACCTGGCATTCCCGCTACGCCGCCGCCGTCGAGGCGGCCCGCCGCTTCCTCGAACCGCGCGCCATCCGCTCCGTCCGGATCGAATGGAAGGAGGATGTCCGCCACTGGCATCCCGGCCAGCAGTGGATCTGGGAGCCCGGCGGCCTCGGGGTGTTCGATCCCGGCATCAACGCGCTGTCGATCCTGACGGAAATCCTGCCGAGCCCGGTCTTTCTCACGGCGGCCGGGCTGGAGTTTCCCGCCTACAGGGCGACGCCGATCGCCGCGTCGCTGACCTTCGGCTCCGAGGCCGGTTTCCCGGTCGAGGCGGTGTTCGACTGGCGCCAGACCGGCCCGCAAACGTGGGACATCGTGGCGGAAACCGACGACGGCATCCTGCGGCTTTCCCACGGCGGTACCCGGCTCGTCATCGGCGAGCGGGAGATCGAAATCGCCGAGAAGCCGGAATACGAGGCGCTCTACGACCGGTTCGCCGCCCTGATCCGCGGCGGACGCCAGGACGTCGATCTGGCCCCCCTCCAGCACGTTGCCGACGCCTTCCTGCTCGGCGAGCGCACCGTGGTCGAGCCCTTCGAGGACTGAGCCGCACGCGCCTCGCCGGCCAAAGACACCGGCGGACGGTGGTCGCGACCACCGTCCGCCGGATGCCGGCGCGGCGTAGACCATGGCTCCGCCAGGCCGGCCGGGCTTCCGCCCGGTCTGCGGGCGGGGCCGGCCCGGCGGGGCATCGCCCTCAGGTGCCGAGGGGACCGAGAGGGCCGACCTTTCCGCGGGCACCCGTCGCACGCGGCTCGCGCCGGACCCGCTTCATCGGGCTGTCCTTGGCGCCGGTCCGCACGCCGTTCGGGGGAGCGTCCGCCGGTGCTGCCATCGGGCCTGCCGTGGGGCCGCCCTCGTTCCCTTCGGTGGCACTGTTCCTGGTGCCGTCATTGTCGCCGTCCCGGCTGCGCGGGCCGGCCGGCTCGTTCGCCGAAATCTCGTGCAGGGCCTCGACCCGCTCCTCGGTCTCCCGTGCGGGCGCCGCGCTCGAAGGGGCCGGCTTGTCCTGCCCGGGATCGCCGCCAGCGATCATCGCCCCCGGCTCAGACAGGGTCGCATGGGAGACGGGTGCCGCGTCCCCATCGGCCCGGGCCTCCTGGTTCTCACTTTCGATCTCCTGGCACGCCCGCTCCCAGTGCTCGAGATGCCGCCCGTCCGGCCAGCCCTCCTCCTCCCAGATGGCGTAGGCGCGTGCCCGGATGCGGTCTTCGTCGTCGATGGTGGCCATGAACTCTCTCCCGGAACAGCCCGTTCGCATAAAACGCCGGGCGGGCGCGTTTGTTTCTGTCGCGTTGCGCACGAAACGCCGTGCCGCCGCCGGACCCCGCCTGAGTTTCGCGGCTCGCCTGACATGCGCCCGTCTGCGCCCCATCTGCGCGTCACCTCGTCCCCACCCGGCCCCGCTCTCGGGCTTCAGGCGCGCCTTCGGTCGGCCGTCGACCAAGGAACGAATTCCCCGCGAGCAAGTTTAATCGCAACTGGATCGCAGGTCGGGTCCAGTATTCGTCATCGGCCTGCCTCAGGCGTTTCCTTCCCTTCATCGGACCTTCGCTCGCCCGGGGCGGTCGAGCCGATGAATCGCGTGCGGTGATGTTCGATGAATGGGGCAACGGCTCGTGCGCCTGCCCCTGTTCCATATCAGCGGGAAATCGGCATGCCTGATCAGGTTTGGTGGAAGCGGGGCGTCATCTACGAAATCTATGCCCGTTCCTTCCAGGATTCGAATGCGGATGGGGTCGGCGATCTGGCCGGCATCCGGCAGCGGCTCGATTATCTTGCGTGGCTCGGCGTCGAGGCGATCTGGATTTCGCCGATCTATCCCTCGCCGATGGCCGATTTCGGCTACGACATCAGCGACTACTGCGCCATCGACCCGCTGTTCGGCTCGCTGGACGACTTCGACGGCCTGCTGGAAGACGCCCACCGGCGCGGGCTGAAGGTCGTGCTCGATTATGTCCCGAACCACACCTCCGACCGGCACCCGTGGTTCCAGGAATCGCGGTCCTCGAGGGATAACCCCCGCCGCGACTGGTACATCTGGAAGGACCCCGCGCCCGGCGGCGGCCCGCCCAACAACTGGATCAGCAATTTCGGCGGCAGCGCCTGGCAGTTCGACGAGGCGACGGGCCAGTATTATTACCACGCCTTCCTGCGCGAGCAGCCGGATCTCAACTGGCGCAACCCGGACGTGCGGGCCGCGATGCACGAGGCGCTGCGGTTCTGGCTGCGGCGCGGCGTCGACGGCTTCCGCGTCGACGTCATGTGGCATCTCGCCAAGAGCGCCGCGTTCCTCGACGATCCCGTCAATCCCGCCTATGCCGAGGGCGCGCCCGATAACCAGCGCATCCTTCAGGTCAACTCCACCGACCAGCCCGAAGTCCACGCGTTCGTCCACGGCATCCGCGGCGTGATCGACGAGTTCGAGGACCGCGTGCTGATCGGCGAGATCTATCTGCCGGTCGAGCGGCTCGTCGCCTATTACGGCGACAATCTCGGCGGCGCGCACCTGCCGTTCAATTTCCAGCTGATCCACGCCACCTGGTCGGCGCCGGCGCTCGGCCGCCTGATCGAAGAATACGAGGCGGCCATTCCCCAGGGTGGCTGGCCGAACTGGGTGCTCGGCAACCACGACCAGAGCCGGATCGCAAGCCGCGTCGGCGCGGCGCAGGCGCGCGTCGCCGCCATGCTGCTGCTGACGCTTCGCGGCACGCCCACCATCTATTACGGCGACGAGATCGGCATGACCGATGTGCCCGTGAGCGGCGCGGACATCCGCGATCCCTGGTCGCTCAACGAGCCGGGCATCGGCGTCGGCCGCGATCCGCAGCGCACCCCGATGCAATGGTCCGCGAGGCCGTTCGCCGGCTTCTCGCGCAGCCGTCCCTGGCTGCCTCTCGGCCGTGATTTCCAGGAGGTCAACGTCGAGACCCTGCGGGAGGACCCGCAATCCATCCTCAATCTCTACCGCAACCTTTGCGTGCTAAGAACGGAATGGAAGGCCCTTCGGGTCGGGGCGATGAAGATGCACCGCGCCGAGGGCGATCTCCTGATCTTCGAGCGGGCCGTCGACGACGAGCGCCTGCTCGTCTGCCTCAATCTCGGCACTGAGGCCCGGCAGGCGGAACTGCCCCCGGGGCTCGGCCGCTGGCGCGCCCT
>JAEZMP010000031.1 GCA_023442215.1 Pseudomonadota bacterium | reverse complement strand
TGCCGCTGAAAGTCAGCAGCGCCACCAGCGCCAGCGGAACATGAGGCGGGCGCGACGCTGGTGCGGGTTCTGCTCCCGCCGGCGCCGCGGATGCCGCCGTGCGGTCGGCCGCCTCCTCGGGGCGGCTCACTTCTGCGAACTTTCGGACGCGGCGAGAATGTCGCAGACATGCTTGAGGACGCGCATCGTCGTCTCGAGATCGGCCTGCGACACGCCTGCGAGGGCATCGTCACGAACCGCACGGGCACTGTTCTCGACATGCCGCACCATCTCCTGCCCCGCCGGGGTCAGCACGACGGCTTTCGCCCGGCGATCGCCGTCCTCCTCCCGCCGCTCGACAAGGCCGGCTTCCTGCAGGGAATCGAGCAGGCGGACGACCGCGGAACTGTCGAGCGAGAGGGAAGCGGCGAGTTCCTTCTGGCGCAGCGTCTCGGACGTCCGCGCGAGGCGTATCAACGGCAGCCATGTCGCCTCCGTCAGCCCGAACGGCTGGAGGCTGCGATCGACGGCGCGCCGCCACTGCCGTGCGGCCAAGGCCAGCAGCGGCCCGAACCTGCTCGGTGAGTAATCGTCAGGCGTGGTCACGATTGGCACCATGGATGATATGTCACTAGATGACATATCACTTAATTTCCTGGCACCGAGAATGCAATCGCGGAAGGCTTCGAGGGCGCCGCTGTACCCGTCTGCGATTGACAGGGACGCGAGCGACCTGTAATGAGTAAACACTCATTATCTCGGCGTCAGGATCGAAGCGCTCATGGCGCGTCTCAAAAGCGATGATCGGCGAAGCGCGATTCTCTCCGCGACGGTGGAACTCGTCGCGCAACAGGGGACGGCTGCCACCACCGCCAGCATCGCCAAGCACGCGCGCGTCGCAGAAGGTTCGATCTTCACCTATTTCGAGAACAAGGACGATCTTCTCAACCAGATCTATCTCGATCTCAAGCGAGACCTGATCAACACCATCCTGTCCGGCTTTCCGGAGCGCGGCGATCTGAAGGCGCGGGCGCGTCACGTCTGGCAGGGCTACGTCGCGTGGGGCGTTTCCAACCCTTCCAAGCGCAAGGCCATAGCGCAACTGAGCGTTTCTGAGCGCATCTCCGCCGGCAACAAGGCACGAGGCCAGGCGATGTTCGCCGAAGTCACCATCATCCTGTCTGAATGCGTTACGCGCCCCGCTGTACGTGATCTGCCCGCCTCCTATCCGGGCAGCGTGTTCGCCGCCATCGCGGACGCAACGATGGACGCCGTCATCGCCGATCCCTCTCGCTCGGCCGACTACAGCCTCGCCGGGTTCGAGGCCCTGTGGAATGCCCTTCACGAGTGAAAGCGGCTTTTTATTTGTCCCCATTATGAGTGATCACTCATTCATATAACTGATGGAGGTTCTGAAATGACCGATCAAATGTCCAAAATCTGGTTCGTGACCGGCAGCGCGGCCGGCCTCGGCCGCGACATCACCGAAGCCGCATTGAAGGCCGGCCATATAGTGGTCGCCACCGCGCGCGATACCGACAGGCTGGCGGACCTCGCGGGCTCCCATGGGGATCGGGTACTCCCTCTCGCCCTCGACGTCACGGACAGCGCAGCCGCAGAGACTGCGGTCGAGGCCGCGATCGAGCGGTTCGGACGCATCGACGTGCTCGTGAACAACGCGGGATACGGCCAATTCTCACCGTTCGAGCAGATGAGCGCGGCGGACTTCCGCAATCAGATCGAGACCAACTTCTTCGGCGTGGTGAATCTGAGCCGTGCCGTTCTGCCGGCGATGCGGCGGCAGCGTTCGGGTCACATCATCCAGATTTCCTCGGTCGGAGGCCGCATGACCACGCCCGGCCTATCGGCCTATCAGGCAGCGAAATGGGCCGTCGGCGGCTTCAGCGAGTCGCTCGCGCAGGAGGTGGCATCGATCGGGATCAAGGTCTGCACGCTCGAGCCCGGCGGTATGCGGACGAACTGGGCCGCCCGCGCCCGGCACAGCCATCCAGTCGAGCCCCTTCCCGAATACAAGCCGGCGTTCGACGCCCTGAAGGCGCTTCTGGATCCGATGATCGGCAACGAGGCCGGCGATCCCGCACGGGTCGCCCAGGTGGTGCTCGCCATCGCGGATCACCCGAAGCCGCCGCTGCACCTCCTGCTTGGCAGTGATGCACTTCACTATTTCGGCGGGGTCGAGGCTGCCCGGATCGCTTCCGACCAACGCTGGCGGGCCGTCAGTCTGTTCACCGACTTTGCCGGACCCGACACGCTTCCGGCGCTGCCGGAGGAATAAGCCGCAGACGAAGCTGCCGGCGCGCCCGCAAGGCAGGCGGGCCGGCAGCTTCCCCTCTAGGCACTGACGCGCCGATCCTGGCTGGTCTCCGCCAGCCCCGCCTCGCGGCGCTTGACGGCTTCGATGTCGCGGTAGGTCTCGGCCGGATGGTTCTTCGGAAGATGGGGCCCGTCGCCGAACAGCTTCTCCCGCAGCGTGCCGGCGCGGTAGCCGGTCGGGTAGACGCCGCGTTTCTGGAGTTCCGGCACGAGATAGTGCACGATGTCCTCGAAGCTCTCCGGCGTCACCGCATAAGCCAGATTGAAGCCGTCGACATCGGTTTCCTCGACCCATTCCTGCAGGATGTCGGCGACCGTGGTCGGCGAGCCCACGAAGATCGGGCCGACGCCGCCGACACCGCCCCAGCGGGCAAGCTCCTCGATGGTCCAGGTCTTTTCGTTGCCGGCGAAGTGCTCCACCCAGGAGGCGATGGCGTTGGTGTCCACCTTCGTCACGAGATCGGTCGGGGCGTACTGGCCGAAGTCGATGCCGCTCCAGCCGGACATGAACACGAGCGCTCCGTCATAGGAGGCATAGGACTGGTACTCGCGGAACTTCGCCTCCGCCTTCTCGTCGGTTTCGTCGACGATGATCGTGGCGAGGTTGTAGATGAGAAGCTTCCGTGGATCGCGCCCGGCGGCGGCGACGCGTGCCCGCATGTCCGCCACATAGCGCTTGAGAAGCGGCTTGATCGGTGCGCCGACGAAGACGCACTCGGCATGCTGCGCGGAAAACGCCCGGCCCGGCCCGGAGGCGCCGGCCTGATAGAGCACCGGCGTGCGCTGCGGCGACGGTTCGCTCAGATGATAGCCCGGAACCTCGAAGAACCGGCCCTTATGGCCGATCTCGTGAACCTTCGACGGATCGGTGAACAGCCGGCGCTCCCGGTCGCGCAGCACCGCTCCCTCCTCCCAACTGCCTTCCAACAGCTTGTAGAGCACGGCGATATATTCCTCGGCGACCTCGTAGCGGTTGTCGTGGCGGCGCAGCCCGCCCTGGCTGATGTTCCTAGCCCCGCTTTCCAGATAGGACGTCACGATATTCCAGCCGATGCGCCCCTTGGTGTGATGATCGGCGGTCGAGAGCCGCCGCGCGAACGTGTAGGGGTGCTCGAAGGACGTCGAGGCGGTGATGCCGATGCCGAGATGCTCGGTCGCGAGCGCGATCGGGGCGGCAAGCTGCAGCGGATCGTTGACCGGGATCTGGGCGGCTTCCCGCAGCGCGTGTTCGTTGCCGCCCTTGTAGACGTCGTAATAGCCGATGACATCGGCGATGAAGATGCCGTCGAAGACCCCCTTCTCCAGCGTCCGGGCGAGATCCTGCCAATATTCCAGGTCGGTATATTTCCATGACCTGTCCCGGGGATGAGCCCACAGGCCCGGCGATTGATGGGCCACGCAGTTCATCTCGAAAGCATTGAACCGGATCTGACGGGACATATCGTTCTCCGAAGGACGACAACGGCGGGCATGCTCCGCCGCAGGGGATATCGCTCCATAAGATCGCCTCGCAGCTCATTTGTCTATTTATTTGATAGATTTTATGTATAAATGAGTCGAGGCGCCCGTGCGCACCGGCCTCCGGCGGCCGCCCCCGTGGTGGCGACCGGTGCCTAGGGCAGACGGAGGAAGCGAGATGAACACCTGTTTCACCCCGGAGTCGGTGGAGACGGACATCCTCATCGTCGGCGGCGGCTTCACCGGCGCGGCCGTCGCCTTCCATCTCGCCCGGTCTGAACCGGGCCCGTCGCCGCGCATCGCCATCGTCGAACCGCGAAGCGTCCTCGGCACCGGCCTCGCCTACGGCACCGGCGACCCGACCCACCGCATCAACGTTCCCGCGCGGCGTATGAGCCTCGTCGCATCCGAACCGGAGCACTTCGCCGATTGGCTCGCCGACCACGCCGACCCCCTCGACGACGCGGACGAATACGCCCTCGCTGGCGAGCGCTTTCCCGCACGGGCCGTGTTCGGCCGCTATGTCGCCGCTCATCTCGCCCCGCTGCTGGCGGCCGGGCGCGTCCGGCATCTGCGCGCCCGCGCGGTCCGGGCGGCGGCGGCCGAAGGCGGCTACCGCGTCGTGCTGGACGATGGCATCGTCGTGCGCACCTCTGCCCTCGTGCTTGCCGCCTCGCATCCTGCGCCGGCAGCCCCCGAGCCGCTGCGGAATGTGGCCGGCCACCCGGGCTTCTACGGCAACCCTTATGACGGCGACGCACTCGAGCGCATCGGCCGGGATGAAAGCGTGCTGATCGTCGGAACCGGCCTGACGATGGCCGACATCGTCGCGTCCCTGAATGCCCGCGGGCATCGCGAACGCATTCTCGCGCTGTCACGCCACGGGCTCCGCTCGCTCGGACACAGCGCGAAGCCCGTCGATGCCTTCGGCGAGTTCGCCCTCGACCCGGCAGCGACGGCCGGCGACCTGCTGCGCCGCATCAGGCGGGCGGTGATCGAAGCGGCGCGTTTCGATGTGCCCTGGCAGGCTGTGCTGGATCGCGTCCGTCAGCAGGGGCGGGCGATCTGGCAAGCCCTGCCGCTCGCGGAACGCCTACGCCTCGTCCGCCATCTGCGCACGTTCTGGGACATCCACCGCTTCCGCATCGCGCCGCAGGTGGAGGCAGTGCTGGACACGCGCGTGGCCGACGGCACCCTGAAGATCGTCGCTGCCCGTGTGACCGCCGCCTCTGCCGCGCCGGACGCCGGCCTCGACATCGCCTTTCGACGGCGCGGTAGGAGAGATGCGGAGCGGCAACGCTTCGATGCCGTGATCGTCACCACGGGGCCGGCCCACGCTGATATCGTCCGCACGGAGCCGCTGATCGCGGGCCTCGCCGGTGACGGGCAGCTCGGCCTCGATCCGACCGGCCTCGGCCTCTGGACCGGCGAGGACGGCAGGGCGCGCAGGCCCGGCGACGGCAGCACCGTCGACGACCTGTTCGTGGCCGGGCCGCTGGCGCGAGGGACGTTCGGAGAACTGATGGGCCTGCCGGAAGTCGCCGCCTATGCCGCGTTCATCGCCGCGCAGGTGAGGCGCCATCTTGCGGAGCATCCGCCGCAGGCGGGCTTCGGGAACCGGCGGCAGGTGTCGGCGGACCTCCGCTAAGGATCGGAGACCGGCGCTTCGAAGCGTGGCATTGGCGAAGGCGGTCCGATGGCGGATCAGAAACTCTTCGCCGAAAGCCGATTGAACTGGAGCTGGGCTTCCCGGCTGCTGTCGCCGGGCGCGGGCACGGCGTCGGTTCCGATCAGCTTGCCGCCATAGACGAAGGCGGCGATGCCGACGGCCACCAGCGCGAGCGCGGCGGTGAGGCGCAGCAGCGGATGCGAGGCAGCACGTCGCGAGCGGACCGGCATCGCAACCCAACGGATTTGTCCGGCGAGGCTTCGCCTTCGTCGTCCTCTGCCGCTCCTGCGGTGCCCGGCGCCGGCCGACTCCGCGGGCGGAACGACGGGCCTGCCGGACTCGATCTCGGCGACCGCCGTCATCAGCCGATGAAACAGCGCCTCCCTCAGCGGATCCGGATTGCGGTCCGGGTGAAGCCACTTCACCAGCCAGCGCTTGTGATCGCGCACGGCGTCCGCACCGGCGCCGGGCCTTAGGCCAAGAACACGGTAGCAGTCCGCCCCGGCGAACATGATCACGTGCTGGAGATAGAATTCGGCCGCCTCGCGAATGAACGCGGCGTCCGGGATCTCCCGGCCGAACAGCCCGAGGACTTCGGCGATATCGGCGTCCGAACCCGCGGCGATGCGGATCAGGACGAGTACGTCGGGCGGAACGGGCTTCTCCCGCATGACGCCGACCAGGGTCGGCATCCTGACAAGCCCGATCGCCGCCTCGACCGCGTTCGCCTCGCTCATGCCCCGCTCTGCTCGCTCTTCTGCGCGTCGTGGGTCAAGGCCTGAGCGCCGTAGGAATAATAGCCGTAGCCGTATCCATAGCCGTAGCCATAGCCGTAGGTCGCCCGCTCGGCATCGAACTTCGACAGAAGCACGCCGATCAGGCGGCCGCGGGCGAACTGCAACTGCTTCACCGCGAGGCGCACCGCGTGCTGCCGGGTCTCGCCGGCGGCGATCACGAACAGCGTTCCGACGGCGATGCTGGAAAGCAGCGGCGCATCCGCGAGACCCATCACCGGCGGCGCGTCGATGATGACGATGTCGAAGCGCTCGTCGCCGGCCGTCAGCAGCGACATCATCTTCGGTCCCGAGAGCAGTTCCGCCGGGTTCGGCGGCAGCGGACCGCTGGTGATCAGCGACATGTTCTCGATCGTGGTCGGAAGGATCACCTCGTCGAGGGTCGACAGGCCGGCCAGGAAGTTGCTGAGGCCGTTCTTGTTGACCATGTTGAGCTGCTTGTGCAGGCCCGGATTGCGAAGGTCGCCCTCGATCAGCAGCACACGTTTGTTGAGCTGCGCGAAGTTCCGCGCCAGTGCGAGCGCGGTCGTTGACTTGCCTTCCGACGGCCTCGCGCTGGTGATGATCATGTTCTTCGGCGCACCATCCGCCGTGGAGAACTGCACGGTGGTGCGCAGCGAACGATAGGCCTCCGATATCGGCGACCACGGATCCTGCAGCTCGTCCTGCGGAGCCGACTTGTCCTTCGGGCGCGGAATGACACCCAGCACCGGAATGGACAGCAGCGCCTCGACATCCTCCGGCGTCTTGAAGGTGTCGTCCATGTATTCGAGGAAGAGCGCGCCCGCCGACCCGGCCAGA
>JAEZMP010000019.1 GCA_023442215.1 Pseudomonadota bacterium | reverse complement strand
GGACGGACGCAGGCCCGGGCATCGCCGCACGATTCGGCGATCGTCGCGCCATGCTCAATCTCGCCCTCGTCGCGGTGTTCTGCGTGTTGTGGAGTTCGGCCTTCGCGGCGGCGAAGATCGGGATCGTGGATTGCCCGCCGCTGATCCTGCTGGCCGCGCGCTTCCTCGCCGCGGGCATCATCATGATCGCGCTCGCGGTGGCGACCGGCGCGCTGCGTGCCTTGCCCCGCCGGCGCGACCTCGTGCTGCTCGTGGCGCTCGGCGCGCTCAACAACGCGGTTTATCTCGGGCTGAGCTGGGTCGGGATGGAGACGGTCTCGTCCGGGTTCGCCGCCGTCATCATCAGCGCCAATCCGCTGCTGACGGCGCTGATCGCGGCGCCGGTGCTGGGGGAACGGCTCGGGGTGGCGAAGCTCGCCGGGCTGGCGCTCGGCCTCGTCGGCGTGGCGATCGTGGTGCGGTCGCGGATCGCGGGCGGGGAGGGGCTGTTCGGGACCGCGCTGGTCTGTGCCGCGCTGCTCTCGCTCGTCGCCGGCACCATCGTCTTCAAGCGGTTCGTGCCGAGGGTCGACCTGTGGACGGGCAACGCCGTCCAGTGCCTCGCCGGTGGCGTGCTGCTCGCCCCCGTGGCGCTTATGACCGCCAGCCCCGCCGACATTCACCTCACGGCGAACCTCATCTGGTCGTTCGCCTACATGGTGGTCGCGGTGTCGATCGGGGCCTACTGGCTCTGGTTCTATCTGCTGTCGAAATCGAGCGCGACCGCGGCGGCGTCGCTGCACTTCCTGATGCCGCCGCTCGGCCTGATGTTCGGCTGGCTTCTGCTCGGCGAGCCGGTGGCCGCGGCGGACCTTCTCGGCATCGTGCCGATCGCCATCGGCATCCGCCTCGTCACGAGGCCGACGCGCGGTGCGGCCGGCCGAACGGCGGCCTGACGGCGGCGCGGCCCTGGAAGGCCGCGGCCGCCTGCTCTCTGGCCGGGAAGCCCCGCCGGGCCCGGCTCAGCCGGCCAAGCCCTTGCTTATGCCTTGCGTGTCCGGCTCAGCCGGCCACGCCTTTACCGATAGGCGGCTGGAACGTCAGGCCCATGTCCCACGGGAAGTAGATCCAGGTGTCCTGCGACACCTCGGTCACGAAGGTGTCGACCAGCGGCCGCCCCATGGGCTTGGCGTAGACGGTCGCGAGATGGCACTTCGGAAGCAGGCGGCGAACCTCCTGCGCGGTCTTGCCGGTGTCGACCAGATCGTCCACCACGAGGATGCCGCTGCCGTCTCCGCCCGTCTCCGCGATCAGCTTTTCGCTGACATGCTTCAGCACCGCCAGGTCGCCCTGGTCCTTGTAGTCGTAGGAGGCGATGCACACCGTCTCGATGACCCGGATGCCGAGCTCGCGCGACAGGATCGCCGCGGGCACCAGCCCGCCGCGGGTGATGCACACGATCGCCTTCCATTCCCCCTGGCCGGCGAGGCGCCAGGACAGCGCGCGGGCGTCGCGGTGGAACTGATCCCAAGAAACGGGAAAGACCTTTTCCGGGCCGGGATGGGACATGCGTTGCGTTCTCCGAAGCTGTCAGGCGCGGGCGTGAAGGGCGGCGACCATGGCGGCGACTTCCGCCGCGACGGCCTTGAGGCGCTCGGGATCGCGGGCGCGCACCACGAGGCGCGTGCCGTACCGCGTTCCGTCGAAATAGGGATAGGAGCCGAGGATCGCGTCGGGATTGGCGGCGGCGATCGCGCCGAACGGTTCGGCGATGGCGCCTTCGCCGGTTCCGGCCTCGATGGTCTCCGACAGGAGCGGCCGGCCGTGGGCAAGGGTCGGCCCGATGGCGTCCATCATCGACTGCATGATCTTCGGCACGCCCGCCATGACGTGGACGTTGCCGATGCGGAAGCCCGGCGCCGCCGAGACGGCATTGGGGATGAGATCGGCGCCGGCGGGAATGCGCGCCATCCTGAGCCGGGCGGGCGTCAGGTCGGTCGCCTGATAGCGCGCCAGCATCAGCTCCACCGCGCGCGGATCGACGTCGATCGAAACGCCGAACGCCTTGGCGATGGCGTCCGCGGTGATGTCGTCGTGCGTCGGCCCGATGCCGCCGGTGGTGAAGACATAGTCGTAGCGGCCGCGCAGTGCGTTCACCGCCTCGACGATCCGGTCTTCCACGTCCGGCACGATCCGCACTTCCGTGAGGTCGATGCCCACGGCGGTGAGGTAGTCGGCGATGAAGCCGATATTCTGGTCCTTGGTGCGCCCGGACAGGATCTCGTCGCCGATGACGAGCACGGCGGCCGTGACGATTGCCGGGGAGGCCGCCGGATCGCTGGTGGAGGTCATCGTCTGTTCCGTCGTTGGGAGCGCGTCGGACGTATTGCCTGAGGACGTGTTGTCTGGTTCGTCTACTCCACGGACCGGGCGTTCTCAAGCGGGGCGTGCGCTCACGCCGAGAGACGCCATTCGTAGATCCAGTCGAGCTGTTCCATCAGCGCGCCGCGCGGCAGCATCGAGAGCGTCAGGTTGCGCGTCTTCGCGGCGATGCCGGAGAGGTGGTAGATCTCGCCGTTGCGGGCGGAGGCCTTCTGCACCGCGACCGCGCGCGGCCGCCGCTCCGCCTCGTAGGCGGCGAGTGCCTTGGCGACGGTCGGGCCGGCCGCGAGCCGTGCGGCGAGCACCGCGGCATCCTCGATGGCGAGCGCGGCGCCCTGGGCGGCGAACGGCAGGCTCGCGTGGGCGGCATCGCCGATCAGCGCGACGCGCCCGGCTGTCCAGGCGCCGGAGGCGTCGACGGTCGAAAGCGGCCAGCGCGTCCAGTTCGGCGCGCTCAGCAGAAGCTCGCGCAGCGGCTTGTCGAAGTCCTTCGAAAGCGCCTCGATCTCCGCCGGGCCCGCAGGCGCGGCCCAGTCCTCCACGAACCAGCCGCTCGCGGCGACGGCGACCACGTTCATGAACCGTCCGCCGAGGATCGGATAGCGCACCACATGGGCGCCGGGCGCGAGGTGGGCGTGGACCCGGTCGCCGCGCATCGGCGGCGCCACCGCGTCGGCGGGGATGAGGGTGCGGTAGGCGAGCTTGCCGGTCGGCCTCGCCGTGCTGCGCGGGCCGGGCATGCGGGGGCGGAGCCGCGACCACACGCCGTCCGCCGCGATCAGCGCCTCGCCCTCGACCGTGCCGGCGGTGGTCGACACCGTCACCCCGGCCGTTGTCTCGGCGAAGTCCTCGACCTCGACGCCGCGCACCAGCGTGATCGCCGGCTCGGCTTCGGCGGCCTCGGCGAGGATCGCGATCAGATCGGCGCGGTGCAGCACGAAATAGGGCGCGCCCCAGCGCGTCACCGCGGTCTCGCCGAGCGGGATGCTCGCCAGCACGCGGCCCTCGAGCCCGTGGAGGTCGACCGCCTCCGGCGCGGTGCCCCTCGCGGCGACCGCGGGGCCGAGGCCGAGCGCGTCGAGCACCCGGAAGGCGTTCGGAGAAATCTGCAGGCCGGCGCCGACTTCGGTGAAGGCTTCCACCCGCTCATGCAGCACCGAGCGAATGCCGCGCCGTGCAAGCGCGAGCGCGGCCGTCAGACCCGCGATGCCGCCGCCCGCGATGACGACCGGCCCGCCAGGCGTCCAGGCCGCGGCGCGGTTGTCCTGCGTCGCGGACGCATTGCGCTGAGGAGCCATGAAGGCGGGTCAGGCGTGGGCGAGTTCGTGCCAGACGCAGGCCGCCGGATCGGCCTCGCCATGGGCGAGCACGGGATCGTAGCGATAGAGCGTCGAGCAATACGGGCAGATCTTCTCCACCTCGTCGCCCATGTCGAGGAAGACATGGGGATGGTCGAACGGCGGCTTCGCCCCGATGCACATGAAGATTTTGGAGCCGATGCGCACGCTCTCGACACCCAGGTCGTTCTGGAAATGGGGGACGCCCGAGTCCGACATGTCTACCCGATCCGAATGGTTGATCCGAAGGCTGGGAAGATAGCCGCCGGGACCGGGAAAAGATAGGTGACAGAGCCGCGCGGTCGCGTCGCCCCCGGCTGCCGGGCGCGCACACTCGCCCGATCGAGGCCCGCCGCGGACGATCAGGTCCTATCGTCGAGGGCCCGGTCCGGATTAATGTGGCGAAGAAGCGCGATCCGCGGCGGTCGCGGGCGGCGCTTCGTTCCTCCCTTCCAGCCGGCCCCTGTCGTCCGGCCCCTGTCGTCCGGCGGCGGCCGCTTTGGCCGCGTGCCTCCCCGGAGTGCCCCGATGGTCGATCGTTCGCGCGTCATTCCGCTGCTCGTCGCCTGCGCGATCGGCATGGAGATGATCGACGCCACCGTGATCGCGACGGCCCTGCCGGCCATCGCCGCCGATTTCGGCGTGCAGCCGCTGACGCTGGCCGTCGCCGTCACCTCCTACATGCTCAGCCTGGCGGTGTTCATTCCGATCTCCGGCTGGGTCGCCGACAAGTTCGGCTCGCGCAACGTCTTCCAGGTCGCGATCCTGCTGTTCCTGGCCGGCTCCATCGGCTGCGCGTTCTCCGATTCGGTGTGGGAGCTCGTGCTCGCGCGCATCGTGCAGGGCATCGGCGGCTCGATGACGACGCCGGTCGGCCGCCTCGTGCTGGTGCGCACGGTGCCGAAGGACAGGCTGGTCGATGCCATGGCGCTCGTCGCCGTCCCCGCGCTGGTCGGCCCGCTGGTCGGCCCGCCGCTCGGCGGCTTCATCGTGGAGCATTTCAACTGGCGCTGGATCTTCGGCATCAACGTGCCGATCGGCATCCTCGGGCTCGCGCTCGGCGCCTGGATCCTGCCGCGCGACGACGAGCGGACGCCGACGAAGTTCGACACCGCCGGGTTCGCCTTCATGGCGCTCGGTCTCTGGCTGCTGATGGCGGGGCTCGATACCGCCGGCAAGGGTTTCGTCGGCTGGTGGGTCACGACCGGAATGCTGGCCGGAGGCGGCGTGCTGCTGTGGTTCTATATCGGCCACGCGCGCCGCACCGCGGCCCCGGTGCTCGATCTCAAGCTGCTGGCCGTTCCGACCTTCTCCTCCACCGTGCTCGGCGGCTTCGTCAGCCGCTGCGGCATCGGTT
>JAEZMP010000003.1 GCA_023442215.1 Pseudomonadota bacterium | reverse complement strand
TATTCCGCTTGCAATGTTACCGATCGGTACGTATAGGGGAACAAAGCAACGTACCGGTCAGTCACATGCATATAGCGCGCAAGCGGCCGTTCGGCCAGAACTATGCCTTCGTCGTCGCGGGCGTGGTGTTCCTCTGCCTGCTGGCTTCGGCCGGCCTGCGCTCGGCGCCGAGCGTGATGCTCATCCCGCTGGAACAGGCGTTCGGCTGGAGCCGCGATCTCGTCTCGCTGTCGGCCGCCATCGGCATCTTCCTCTACGGGCTCGTCGGACCGTTCGCGGCGGCGCTGATGCAGCGCTTCGGCATCAAGCGGGTGCTGGTGCTGGCGCTCGTGCTGATGTCGGCCTCGACATATGCCTCGACCTACATGAGCGAGCCCTGGCACCTCGTCGCCACCTGGGGCGTGCTCTCCGGGCTCGGCTCGGGCTGCGTCGCGGTGGTGCTCGGCGCCACGGTGGTCAATCGCTGGTTCTCCACCAACCGCGGCCTGATGATGGGCATCCTGACCGCCTCGACCGCGACCGGCACGCTCCTGTTCCTGCCGGTGCTGGCCTGGCTCGCCCAGACCGGCGGCTGGCAGCCGGTCGCGCTCGCGGTCGCCGCCGGCGCCGCGCTCCTCGTGCCGCTGGTGCTGCTGTTCGTGCCCGAGCGGCCGTCCGATATCGGGCTGCGGCCCTACGGAATGGCAGCGGACGCGGCGCCTGCCGCCGCCGCCCCGGCGGTGAACCTGTTCGCCGCCACCTTCGGCGTGCTCGGCCGCGCCGTGCAGCGGCGGACGTTCTGGTACCTGTTCGGCACGTTCTTCATCTGCGGCTTCACCACCAACGGGCTCGTCGGCACCCATCTCATCGCGATGTGCGCCGACCGCGGCATCGCCGAGGTGCAGGCCGCCGGGCTGCTGGCGCTGATGGGGGTGTTCGACCTTGCCGGCACCACGCTCTCGGGCTGGCTGACGGACCGCTTCGACGCGCGCAAGCTCCTGTTCCTCTATTACGGCCTGCGCGGCATCTCGCTGATCTACCTGCCGTTCACCGACTTCTCGTTCGTCAGCCTCTCGGTGTTCGCGGTGTTCTACGGCCTCGACTGGATCGCGACCGTGCCGCCGACGTTGCGGCTGACCACGGCGGCGTTCGGCGAGCGCGACGCGCCGGTGGTGTTCGGCTGGGTGGTCGCCGGCCATCAGGTCGGCGCGGCGAGCGCGGCGTTCTTCGGCGGCTACATGCGGACCCTCACCGGCGACTATCTGGAGGCGTTCGTCATCGCCGGCATGACCGGCATCCTCGCCGCCATCCTGGCGCTGATGATCCGCGGCGAACCGCGGCGGGAGTCCGTTCCCGCGTGATGGCCCGCCGGCGCGGCCGCCGAGGCCGCGCCGCTTCAAGGGTGAAAGGCCGGCGTGCCGCGCTGTTCGACGCGGCGAGATGCAGGACGTCCGCGCCGAAAAACGTGTTTCCCCGTCGCGCAAACTTGACTAAGAAGTGACCGACCAGGCCGGGCCCCTCTGGCAGTTCACCCGAACTGTGATGTCGGACTGGGAGACATCGGAGCGGCCCCGCCTTCGTCTTCCCGTTCGACGATTCCATACCTGTTGCTTTCGCGGTTGCCCGTCGTTCCACCGGAACCGCGCGTCACGTCCGGGAGGGTGCGTGGCTGCTCTTTCAGCGTTCGCGATGAAAGGGTTCCCATGACCGAAATCTTCAGCGTCGAAGCCATGACCGCCTTCTTCCAGGTGGTGCTGATCGACCTCGTGCTTGCCGGCGACAACGCCATCGTCATCGGCCTCGCCGCGGCGGGCCTTCCCAAGGACCAGCGCAACAAGGTCATCTTCGTCGGCGTCGTCGCCGCGACGGTGCTGCGCATCGCCTTCGCCAGCATCACGACCTACCTGCTCGGCATCGTCGGCCTGCTGCTCGCCGGCGGCATTCTGCTGCTCTGGGTGTGCTGGAAGATGTGGCGAGAGCTGCGCGTCAGCCACCGGGAGGAGGAGGGGGCGGTCGAGGCACTGGCGGACGCCGACCTCAACGCCGACGGCACCGTGGCCGGTGGCGCGCCGCGCAAGACCTTCGCACAGGCGGCCTGGCAGATCGTGATCGCCGACGTCTCGATGTCGCTCGACAACGTGCTCGCGGTCGCCGGCGCGGCGCGCGAGCATCCCTGGGTGCTGGTGAGCGGTCTCGTGCTGTCGATCGCGCTCATGGGCCTCGCCGCGAGCTTCATCGCCCGCCTGCTGCAGCGCTTCCACTGGATCGCCTATATCGGCCTCGCGGTGATTCTCTACGTCGCCATCGAGATGATCTATCGCGGCACGCTGGAGGTCTGGCCGGTGGTCGCCGCGCTGTAGGCGCGTGCGGGCGGCGGGAGCCTTTCCGGCCGGCGGGCCGCTCCGCGTCCCCGACGGGGCACGCGGCTGCCCGCCCATCGGCCCGTGCGGCCGGACTTTTCCCCGGTCGCCGTCCGGTGCGCCGGACAAGGCTCTAGTGCGCGCCGGAATCATGGTGTAAGAAGCGGCCGTTCCGCACCGCGAGCGCTGCTCCGGTGCGGAGCCTAGGGGTGTAGCTCAGTTGGTAGAGCAGCGGTCTCCAAAACCGCAGGTCGTGGGTTCGAGTCCCTCCGCCCCTGCCATCCCGCCGGACCGGCGCCGCCGTATCCGGCCGGAAGCCCGGCTCAGCCGAAGGTGCGGGGCCTCGAACGCGGCTCCCCTTTGACATCGCGGCCTTGCCTTCCCATATCAGCGTCGTTCCGTCCGCGCGCCGCATGTCGCGCGGTTGTCAGGCGGATGCACGGGACGCGTTTTGCTTTGGCAGGGGCTTTCTTGGATCGGGCTTCAACATCGACAGGGGTGGAAGGCGCGCCGGACTTGCGGTCGGCGGCAACCTCCGTTATTAACGCACGACTCGCGAAGGCCCTTGCGGATTGCGTGAGAGAAGATTAATGAGGTCGCTCCATTGGGGCGAGCGGTTCATTCCGCTCGCCTCTCTGTCGTGTTCGGAATTTGGCGGGTGATTCGATTCGCGCGCCGGGACGGACAGGACGGGCTTGGGGCCACCCGACGGCGTCATTATCGAGGCCGGGCTGTTAAGGCCGGGTAAGTCAGGCAGACCGAATTTATGGCGAAATCCAATCCGTTGGTGTTCCTCCAGCAGGTTCGTGCGGAGGCGGCGAAAGTCACGTGGCCGACCAGGCGCGAGACGCTGATCACCACCGTCATGGTGTTCATCATGGTGGCGGCCGCCGCTGTCTTCTTTCTGGCCGCCGATCAGGCGATGAGCTGGGGCGTGAGCTATCTGCTCAGCCTGGTGCGCTGACGCCGCTGCGAACGGAGGGATACGCAATGGCCAAGCGCTGGTACATCGTCCACGCCTATTCGAATTTCGAGAAGAAGGTCGCCGAGTCGATCCGCGAAAAGGCGGCCCAGAACGGGCTAGAAGAGCTTTTCGACGAGATCCTCGTCCCGACCGAGAAGGTCGTTGAGGTGCGCCGCGGCCGCAAGGTCGACACCGAGCGCAAGTTCTTCCCCGGGTACGTGCTGGTGAAGATGGACATGACCGATCAGGCCTATCACCTGATCAAGAACACGCCGAAGGTCACCGGGTTCCTGGGCACGGACAACCGTCCGATGCCGATCCCGGACGCCGAGGCGATGCGCATCCTGCAGCAGGTGCAGGAGGGCGTGGAGCGTCCGAAGCCGACCGTGTCGTTCGAGGTCGGCGAGCAGGTGCGGGTTTCCGACGGGCCGTTCGCTTCCTTCAGCGGCCACGTGGAAGAGGTCGACGAGGAGCGCGCCCGTCTCAAGGTCGCGGTGTCGATCTTCGGCCGGCCGACGCCGGTCGAGCTGGAATACGGCCAGGTCGAGAAGGTCTGACGATCGGTCAAGCCCGGTGGCGGCGTCCGCCGGGCGATGCAGGTTTCCGTGCGGGCGGTTCGGCCCGTGCGGCGAGAGCTTCCGGTTTCGCGACGCGGATGCCCGATCGGGCGGCGCGCGGCGGGCCGGACGAGCGAGGGGCGGGAGGAAAGGGATGCTGACGCCGGCATCCCCGGTCCGAACCGCCCCGATCCCGCCGGACGGTGTCCGGCGCAACGGTCGGGAAGGGGTCCCGACGGGAGAGAGCAATGGCGAAGAAAATCGACGGCTATATCAAGCTGCAGGTGAAGGCGGGCTCCGCTGCCCCGTCTCCGCCGATCGGCCCCGCGCTTGGCCAGCGCGGCCTGAACATCATGATGTTCTGCAAGGAGTTCAACGCCCGCACGCAGGACCTCGAGAAGGGTCAGCCGTGCCCGGTGGTGATCACCTATTTCTCGGACAAGTCTTTCACGTTCGAGATCAAGACCGCGCCCGTCAGCCACTTCCTGAAGCAGGCTGCCGGCATCTCGTCCGGGTCCAAGACCCCGGGCAAGGGCGCCATGGCCGGCAAGGTCACCGCCGCGCAGTGCCGTGAGATCGCCGAGAAGAAGCTGAAGGATCTGAACGCCACGGATCTCGACGCCGCTCAGCGCATGATCGAAGGTTCGGCCCGCTCGATGGGCCTCGAGGTGGTGGGGTAATCGACGATGGCAAAGCTCGCCAAGCGCATCAGCGCCACCCGCCAGGGCATCGACCGCGAGAAGCTCTACGGCCTCGACGAGGCCCTGAAGCTCGTGAAGGACCGGGCGACCGCGAAGTTCGACGAGACCGTCGAAGTCGCGATCAATCTCGGCGTCGATCCCCGTCACGCCGACCAGATGGTCCGCGGCGTCTGCGTGCTGCCGAACGGCACGGGCCGCTCGGTGCGCGTCGCGGTGTTCGCCCGCGGCGACAAGGCTGACGAAGCCCGCGCCGCCGGTGCCGACATCGTCGGCGCCGAGGACCTGCTGGAGACCATCCAGGGCGGCACGATCGATTTCGATCGCTGCATCGCGACCCCGGACATGATGCCGCTCGTCGGCCGCCTCGGTAAGGTGCTCGGCCCGCGCGGCCTGATGCCGAACCCGAAGGTCGGCACCGTGACGAACGACCTCAAGACCGCCGTCCGCGACGCCAAGGGCGGCGCCGTGGAGTTCCGCGTCGAGAAGGCCGGCATCATCCACGCCGGTATCGGCAAGGCCTCGTTCGAGGTCGACGCGCTCGCCCAGAACATCCGCGCGCTCGCGGATGCGGTGGTGCGTGCCAAGCCGGCCGGCGCCAAGGGCACCTACGTCCAGCGCGTCGCGCTGTCCTCGACGATGGGTCCCGGCGTGAAGGTCGACCCGGCGACGCTCGCCAGCGCCTGAGGGCGCGGCGTCCGACGCGATCCCGTCCGGCTCCGGCCGGGCGGCGCGGACGCTTCTCCGGCGGATGGAAACATTCGGCACGGGGAAACGTTCCAGAACCTGAATCGGGTCATCGCCGCACCGCTCGCGGCGCGGTGGCGACCCCAAGGCCCGTCGGCAGTCAATCGCCGATGGGGAGACCGGGCCGGACGCGGCGGGGCAACCCGGCGTCGACGGCCCGGACCTGTCCGAGACTGCAGGTGCGTGCGTCCGCTTCCTTCTTCCGAAGGCGCGGGCGTCGCTTAAGCCCCGCGGGGGCCTGCATAGGCGGGATGGGACCGGATTCACGACCACGCGGCACGCGGGGTTGAACGCCCGCGCCGTCCGCGCGGCTTTTCCGGTTCGCACCGTTAGCCTTGCGGCACGCCATCGGCGCGTTCGCGGGCGGGCAGGCATCGAGAGCGCCGACCCGAATTCCGCGACTGCGTTCGAAGGATGAAGGCGGCAATGGCAACCGGCGCATGGATTTTCCGTGCGCCATTTGGAGTGAGGCAAGTGGATAGAGCGGAAAAGCGAGAGCTTGTCACGTCGCTCCACGGGGTGTTCGAGAACACCGGCGTGGTCGTCGTGGCCCACTATCAGGGTCTCACCGTCGCCCAGATGTCGGCCCTGCGCGGGCGCATGAAGGCTGCGGGAGCATCCCTGAAGGTCGCGAAGAACCGCCTCGTCAAGCTTGCCCTTCAAGGCACCGAAGCTGAGGGCATCTCCGGCTTGTTCACCGGTCCGACGGTCATCGCCTATTCGGCGGACCCGGTGGCCGCGCCGAAGATCGCAGTCGAGTTCGCCAAGGGGAACGACAAGTTCGTCGTTCTCGGCGGTGCGCTCGGCCGTCAGACCCTCAATGCGGAAGGCGTCAAGGCGCTTGCGACCATGCCGTCGCTGGACGAGCTCCGTGCTCGCCTGATCGGCATGATCAGCACGCCGGCCACCCGCATCGCCGGGGTTCTGCAGGCCCCGGCCGGCCAGCTTGCGCGTGTTTTCAACGCGTATGCCAAGAAGGACGAAGCGGCCTGAGGCCGTTCACGCGTCACCCCATCAATCTAACGGTACGAACCGACTGGAGTTAATGAAATGGCTGATCTCGCGAAGCTCGTCGAAGAGCTGTCGACCCTGACCGTGCTGGAAGCCGCCGAGCTCTCCAAGCTGCTCGAAGAGAAGTGGGGCGTGTCCGCCGCTGCCCCGGTCGCCGTTGCGGCGATCCCGGGCGGTGGTGGCGATGCCGCCCCGGTCGTCGAGGAGAAGACCGAGTTCGACGTGATCCTCGTCGACGCCGGCGACAAGAAGATCAACGTGATCAAGGAAGTCCGCGCCATCACCAACCTCGGCCTGAAGGAAGCCAAGGACCTGGTCGAAGGCGCTCCGAAGGCGGTGAAGGAAGCCGTCTCCAAGGCCGAGGCCGACGAGCTGAAGAAGAAGCTCGAGGAAGCCGGCGCCAAGGTCGAAGTGAAGTAATCTTCCTCGACTTCAGGAAGATCGGTCCGGGGCGCTCGTTGCGGGCGTCCCGGATCGGCATTTGACGGGAAGGTCCCTCGCGGGATCCGACCGCAGTAGACCGCGGCGGGGCGTTTCGGCTCCGGGGCGGCAGGTTCAGACGGGACGACTCTCCGAAGCGTCGGCGGTCCACAGCGACCATCCTGCCGACGGTTCCGATGGTCGTCCACCGACGCGAGACGAGGAGCGACTTATGGCGCAGGCTCTTAACGCACAGGCTCTTCAGGCCCATTCGTTCACCGGTCGCAAGCGGATCCGCAAGTTCTTCGGAAAAATCCGCGAAGTCGCCGAGATGCCGAACCTGATCGAGGTTCAGAAGGCGTCTTACGACCAGTTCCT
>JAEZMP010000682.1 GCA_023442215.1 Pseudomonadota bacterium | reverse complement strand
GCAGGGCGGGGTTCGCAGCAAACCCGAAGCGCGCATAATAGGCGGGATCGCCGACCAGCACGCAGCCCGCCGCCCCGAGCCGGCGCAGGCGGACGAGCCCTTCGCGGACGAGCGCGGCGCCGATGCCCGCGCGCTGCCGATCCGGCCGCACGGCGAGCGGACCGAGCGCGTACCAGGCGCCCGGCATGTCGCTGATCGTGACCGGCGAGAACGCGACGTGACCGACCACCTCTCCGTACGCCGCCTCTCCGGCTGGCTCCGCGACGAGGCCGACGGCGAGGGCGCCGGCCTCCCTCAGGGCATCGATCAGCGCCGATTCACGCTGATTGCTGTAGGGGTGATCGCGGAACGCCTGCGCCACGATATCGGCGATGGCATCGCGGTCGGCGGCCTCCTCGTCGCGGATGACGAAGCCGGCGGGTTCCGCGGCGGGCGTTCCCGGCATGGCGTCAGCTCTGCAGGTAGCGGCCCGCGCGGGCGCGGAACAGGTCGGCCTGACGGGGCGGAATGCGGACCGTGAGCCGGACGCCGTCGTCGGCGTCGACGCGGTCGATCACCTCGACGGAGCGGTGCAGCCACGCCAGAAGCTCGCCTTCGGTGACCGGGACGCGCAGCTGACGCGTGGTGCGGCCGCTGGCGAGTTCCGTCTCCACGCGGGCGACCAGCGCCTCCGTGCCCTCACCCGTGAGCGCGGAGACGGCGACGGCGCCCGCCGGGGCCTCGGCCGCCAGCTTGGCGCGCCGTTCCTCGTCGAGCATGTCCACCTTGTTCCAGACCTCGATGACGCGCCGTGCATCGCGGGCGTCGACACCGAGCAGATCGAGCGTCTTCACCACGTCCGCCGCCTGGGCATCGGTGTCGGGGTGGGAGATGTCGCGGACGTGCAGGATCAGGGCGGCCGAGACCACCTCCTCCAGCGTCGCGCGGAAGGCGGCGACGAGGTGCGTCGGCAGTTCGGAGATGAAGCCCACGGTGTCGGACAGGATCGCCTCGCCGCCGTGGGGCAGCTTCACCTTGCGCAGCGTCGGATCGAGCGTCGCGAACAGCAGATCCTGCGACAGCACGTTGGCGTCGGTCAGGCGATTGAACAGCGTCGACTTGCCGGCATTGGTGTAGCCGACCAGCGCGACGGTGGGATGCGGCACCTTCTTGCGGTTGGCGCGATGCAGGCCGCGCGTGCGCTTGACCTCTTCCAGCTCGCGCTCGATGCGGCCGATGCGCTCCTGAATCTGGCGGCGGTCCGCCTCGATCTGGGTTTCGCCGGGGCCGCCGAGGAAGCCGAAGCCGCCGCGCTGGCGCTCAAGGTGGGTCCAGGTGCGCACGAGGCGGCTCTTCTGCCACTTCAGATGCGCGAGCTCGACCTGGAGCGTGCCTTCCCGGGTTCGCGCGCGGGCGCCGAAAATCTCCAGAATGAGCGCGGTGCGATCCAGCACCTTGGCGCTCCACGCCTTTTCGAGATTGCGCTGCTGCACCGGGGACAGCGGATGATCGACGATGACGAGATCGGCCTTCTCGGTCTCCACGATCCGCCGGATCTCCTCGACCTTGCCCGTGCCGAACAGGGTCGCGGGGCGCAGGTTCGGCAGGCGGACGACATAGGCGCCGACAACTTCGAGATCGATGGCTTCCGTCAGACCGACAGCCTCGGCGAGCTTGGCTTCCGGCGAGCGCGCCCGGGCGGCCGCATCCGCCTCGGCGGAAGGCCGTGCGCCGGTGTGGACCGGCATGAGCACGACCGCGGCCGTGCGCGGCTTCTCGTGGCTGGCAAGGGCCGTCCCGTGCAGGTCGGCGGCGCCCTCTTCCGGGGCTTCATGGTCGAACGGTTCGTCCGATGTCGGTCTGGTGGTCAAGCGGTCTTTCCTCATCCCCGGCCGGGGATCGCGAATGGCACAAAAAATCCGGGCGCAGGCCAAGCCTCCCGCGCCCGGATGTGGCGATTCTCTCGCCCTCAATCAAGTTCAGCGGTCGGATTCCTCGCTCGGATCGAACAACTGAATCGGCTGATTGGGCATCACGGTCGAAATCGCGTGCTTGTAGACAAGCTGCGAATGGCCATCGCGGCGCAGCAGCACGCAGAAATTATCGAACCATGTCACGACGCCCTGGAGCTTGACGCCGTTAACGAGAAACACGGTCAGAGGTGTCTTTTGCCTGCGGACGTGATTGAGGAAAGTGTCTTGCAAGTTTTGTGCGCGGTCCGCCATCATGTTTTTCCTTTTCTTTGTAAGGCCGCGACGCCGAGCCGGACGATGCTCCGCCGGGACAGGCCGGTACGCTTGGGAGGGCGTTGAGGAACCGGACTGACTTCGGCATCGCACCACAACCTTAACCCAAAGCGTGCATCCGCGTAATCTGTCATTCTCCGAAGATCAGGGGCGTCAATTCCGCGATGTCGTGAAAGCCGGACCGGAGCGCGCGGGCCACGGGACCGGGCTTGCCGTCGCCGATGGAGTGGCCGTCGATGCGGACGACGGCGGTGACGACGCTTGTCGCCGACGTCACGAAGGCCTCGTCGGCGGCGAGCGCTTCCGGCACGGTGAATGCCCGCTCCTCCAGCCGAAGCCCGCGCGCGGCGGCGAAGTCCATCACGACGAGGCGCGTGATGCCGCCGAGGATGGACGTGCTCGTCGGGCGAGTGACGAGCGCGCCATCGGCGACGATCCAGGCATTGGTCGATCCGCCCTCGGTGACGAAGCCGTCCTTATCGACGAACCACGCCTCCCGGGCGCCGGCATCGCGCGCGGCCTGCTTGGCGAGGACGTTCGCGAGCAATCCGACGGTCTTGATGTCCACCCTGCCCCACCGGTCGTCCGGAACGGTGATGACGCCGATCCCCGCCGCCGCGGCCGCCTCGACCTTCGCCGGGTCCGCGGCGCGCGTCGTCACGACGACGGTCGGTTCGACCGGCCCCTGCGGAAAATAATGGTCGCGCGGGGCCGCGCCGCGCGTGATCTGGAGATAGATCGCGCCATCGCGAAGGCCGTTGCGGCGGGAGAGCTCCCGGAAGATCGCGAGCAGCGCCGCGCGGCTCATCGGCATCGCGATCGCGAGGGCACTGAGGGAACGCTCCAGCCGGTCGAGGTGGCGCGTCAGGTCCACGATCATTCCAGACCGCACCTGGCACACCTCGTAGACGCCATCGGCGAACTGGAAGCCCCGGTCCTCGATATGGACCGCCGCGTCGGCGTGGCGCGGATAACGGCCGTCAACATACGCGAAACGGCTCATCGGAAACTCCGGCAGGGTAAGCGTGTGGATGGGTGGCGCGTGTCATGGCAGGCGGGTCTTGAGGCCTGGCGCCGCGCACCGACCGACGCGCCGGACCACGACGCCATTAGCCGGCACATGGGTTCATAAGCCGGCTTAAAAGAATTCGAGGCTGACGCGGAACATGTGCTCCACCTGGCGCACGCGCTCCTTCTCCGCGAACAGCACGATCCGGTCGCGCGGCTGGATGGTGGTGTCGCCACGCGGCAGGATCACCGACCGATTGCGGTAGATTGCGCCGATTCGCACGCCGGCGGGAAGGTCGACCTCCCTGAGCGGACGGCCGACCAGCGGAGACGTCTCGAGCGCATCGGCCTCGATCACCTCCGCGGCGCCGTTCTGCAGCGCATGCACGCTGCGGATGCGCCCGCGGCGAACATGGCGGAGAATCCGGGAAACCGTTACCGCCCGCGGCGCGATATAGGCGTCGATGCCGAGCGCGGCGGTGAAATCGGGATAGGTCGTGGAGTTGATCAGCGCCAGCGAACGCTTGCAGCCCAGCTGCTTGGCCATGACGCCGGCGAGGATGTTGGCCTGGTCGTCGTTGGTGAGCGTCACCACGGTGTCGGCCTGCCCGACTTCGGCTTCGAGCAGCAGGGACTGGTCGAGCGCGCTGCCGTTCAGCACCACGGTGTGGCTGAGCGCCTGCGCCACCTCCTCCGCCCGGGCCGCGGAGGACTCGATCATCTTCAGGCGCACCTTCGAACCCCGCGCCTCCAGCCCCTTGGCGACATAGAAGCCGATATTGCCGGCGCCGACGATGACGACACGCTTCGCCTCGCCGACATCGTGGCCGAAGATCGCGAGCGTGCGCTTGACCTGATCGGCGCGGGCCACGACGTATGCGATGTCGCCGGGTTCCAGCGCGTCGTTGCCGCCGAGCACGCGCGCCTGCGTGCCGCGAACCGCGCCGACGACGACCGCGCCGAGGTCGGGAAACAGCTCCGTGAGCTGCTTCAGCGGCGTCTCGACCATGCGGCATTCGCGGTTGCAGGTGACGGCGAACACGATCACCTGGTCGTCGGCGACGGAGATGCTCTCGATCGCCCCCGGCAGCGATAGCCGACGGATGACCGTTTCGCCGACTTCCACCTCGGGCGAGATGACGACGTCGATCGGAATGCCGTCGCGGGAAAACAGATCGCGCCAGTGCGGGGCGAGATAGCTCTGCGCCCGGACGCGGGCGATCTTGGTCGGGACCTTGAAGACCGAATGCGCCACCTGGCAGGCGATCATGTTGACTTCGTCGGACTGGGTCACGGCGATCAGCATGTCGGCCTGCTCGGCGCCGGCCTGGGCGAGGATCTCGGGATGCGCGCCGTGGCCGACCACGCCGCGCACGTCGAGCCGCTCGCGCAGGATCGAGATCAGCTTCGGCGACGAATCGATCACGCACACATCGTTGCGTTCGGCCGCCAGCCGCTCGGCGATCCCGTAGCCCACCTGGCCAGCGCCGCAGATCACGATGCGCATGACGTTCTTCCCCTCCCCGCCGCCGTTCGTTGGTCCCGGTCCGCGCGTCCAAAGCCGCCGGGAGCGCCTAGAGCATAACCTGTTCAGATCGCCCCGATCCGAACGACAAGGATATGTTCAAGCTCTTGAATTCGACGAGATTTCTTTTCGATCGGATGTCTCCATCCGATCGAGGTGTCTAGCCGACGCCGAGCGACTTCAGCTTGCGATGCAGCGCGGAGCGCTCCATGCCGACGAACTCGGCCGTGCGCGAGATATTGCCGCCGAAGCGGTTGATCTGCGCCCGCAGATAGTCGCGCTCGAACGCCTCGCGGGCGTCGCGCAGCGGAAGCGCCATCAGGTGCTCGCCGCCGGAATTCGTCGGCAGCGACGGCACCATGGTGCCGATCTCGGCCGGCAGCAGGTCGGCAGTGATCACGGCTTCCTCGTCGCCGCGGGTCAGGATCATCAGCCGCTCGACGTTGTTGCGCAGCTGGCGGATGTTGCCCGGCCAGTCGTGGGCCTGCAGAACGGCCATCGCGTCGTCGCCGATCCGCCGTTCCGGCAGGCCGGTGGCGCGCGAGATCTGCGCCATGAAATGCAGCACGAGATCCGGGATGTCGTCGCGCCGTTCGGCGAGCGCCGGCACGCGGAGCGGCACGACGCTCAGCCGGTGGAACAGATCCTCGCGGAAGCGGCCCTCGGCGATCTCGCTTTCGAGATCGCGGGCGGTGGACGACAGCACGCGCACGTCCACCTTCACGCGGGTGGAGCCGCCGACGCGCAGGAAGTTCTGGTCGACAAGCACCCGCAGGATCTTGTTCTGGGTCTCGCGCGGCATGTCGGCGACTTCGTCGATATAGAGCGTGCCGCCGTGGGCCTCTTCCAGCGCACCGACCTTGCGCGGGACGCCGGCGCCGCCTTCGATGCCGAACAGCTCCTCTTCCATGCGCTCGGGCGTGATGGTCGCCGCGTTGACGACCACGAACGGCCCCCGGGCGCGGCCGGAGCGGGCATGGATCGAGCGCGCCGCCAGCTCCTTGCCGGCGCCCGAGGGGCCGGAGATCAGGATGCGGCTGTTGGCGGCGGCGATGCGCTCTACCGCCTGCCGGAGCTGGTTCATCGCCGTCGAGTTGCCGACGAGTTCGTCGGCGTCGCTGATGCGCCCCTTCAGGTCGCGGATCTCGCGGCGCAGATTGGAGGCTTCCAGTGCGCGCTCGGTGGCGAGCACCAGCCGGTCCGCCTTGAACGGCTTCTCGATATAATCGTAGGCGCCGCGCTTGATCGCGGACACGGCGGTCTCGATGTTGCCGTGGCCGGAAATGATGACGACCGGCAGATCCGGGTGGAGCTGCTGGATGGCATCGAGCAGGGCAAGCCCGTCGAGGCGGCTGCCTTGCAGCCAGATATCGAGAATGATGAGCGACGGCCGTCGCTCACCGATGGCGGCAAGAGCGGAATCGCTGTCGCCCGCGGTGCGGGTGCCGAAGCCCTCGTCATCGAGGATGCCGGCGATCAACTCGCGGATGTCCGTCTCATCGTCGACGATCAGGATGTCAGAGGCCATGGTCTTCGCGTGGTTTCTGGGGGCTGACAGGGGGTGAGGACGCGGCGGCGGCCCCGGCGGGGGCGGCATCCGCATCCGTCGTCATCGCACCGGCGTCGCCGGCCCGGATGGTGAGGCGCACGCAGGCGCCGTGGCCGCCGTCGCGGACGGACGGCGCATCGAGCAGTTCGATCCGGCCGCCATGCTCCTCGACGATCTTGCCGACGATGGCGAGGCCGAGGCCGGTGCCCTTCTCGCGCGTCGTCATGTAGGGCTCGAGCAGGCGTTCGCGGTTTTCCTGCGGCAGGCCCGGGCCGTTGTCCACGACGTCGACCACGAGCCATTCGCCGTCGCGCCGGGCCGAGACGTCGACGTGGCCGGGCTCGGTGCGCTGCTCCGCCGGGACGCCGGTGATCGCCTCGACCGCGTTCTTGACGACGTTGGCGATCGCCTGCCCGAGCTGGCGGTGATCGAAGCGGCCGATCAGGGGCTCGTCGGGCAGGTGGGTGGAGAACTTCACGTCCGGATGGCTGACGCTCTGCAGGAACACCGCCTCCCGCAGGGCCTCCGCCAGATCGCGCGGCTCGAACACCGGCTTCGGCATCCGCGCGAACGACGAGAACTCGTCGACCATGCGGCCGATGTCGCCGACCTGCCGCACGATGGTGTCGACGCACTGGTCGAACACCGCGCGGTCGTCCTCGATGCGCTTGCCGTAGCGCCGGCGGATGCGCTCGGCCGAAAGCTGGATCGGCGTCAGCGGGTTCTTGATCTCGTGGGCGATGCGACGGGCGACGTCGGCCCAGGCGGACGTGCGCTGCGCCTTCACGAGGTCGGTGATGTCGTCGAGGGTGACGACGAGGCCCTGCCGGGTGGAATCCCGCCGGTTGTCGTTGGTGACGCGCACCGCGACCGTGCGCTCGCGCCCGCCGCGCACGATGACGATCTGGCCCTGCCGGCTCCACTCGCCATGATCGC
>JAEZMP010000097.1 GCA_023442215.1 Pseudomonadota bacterium | reverse complement strand
GGCCATCAGTGCCGGCAGGTTGGTCACCGCCTCCGGCCGCTCGATCTTGGCGACGAGGCCGAGCGGGCGTTCGCGGGCGCCGTGGCGGGCGAGTGCGGCCTCGAGCAGGTCGATGTCGTCGGGCCGGCTGACGAAGGAATAGCCGATCATGTCGGCGCACTCGATGACGGTGGTGAGGTCGTCCTCGTCCTTGGCGGTCAGAGGCGAGAGCCCGAGCGCGGTGTCGGGCAGGTTGAGGCCCTTCTCCGGCCGCAGCTTGGTGCCGCCTGCCTTGGCGGTGGTGACGCGCACCATGGCCTCGCCGTCCGCGACGCTCTCCACCACGCCTTCGAGCTTGCCGTCGTCGTAGCGCACGCGGTCGCCGGGGCTGAGGCGCGTTACCATTTCCGGCAGCGACACGGCGGCGGAGAACGGCACGGTCTCGCAGGCCCTGGGCTCGCCACCCGCGACGAGACGCAGCCTGTCGCCGGGCTGAAGGCGACCCTTCTTCGGCACCGTCACGGCCTCGGTGCGGATCTTCGGCCCAGCGATATCCATCAGCACCTTGATCTCGCGGCCGACGACAGAGGCGGCGGTGCGCACATTGGTCGCCATGCCGCGCCAGGCGATGTTGCCGTCATGGGCGCAGTTGATGCGTGCGATGTCCATGCCGCGCCGGGCAAGGTCGAGAACGAGCGCCGGGTCGCCGGCTGCCTCCGACGGCAGCGTCACCATGATGCGGGTGCGGCGGTTGGCCGGCGCCGGGCCGAACATGGCGTCGGTCGCGGCCGCCAGCCGGGTCTCGCCGGCGAAGAAGCTGGCCTTGTCAGGTGTGGGGAAAGGTGAGGGATGGCCGGTCACCGCACCGAGCGTGGCCGCGACGGCATCGAGGGTGGGGAGGACGCGGCTCTCCAGCCGGCCGAGGGACGACAGGCCGCGCCACATCAGGTCGCGCTGCAGCGGGCGCAGGTCGTGGTGGCGCAGGGCGAGATAGTGGGCGAGGTTTTCGATCGCGGCGTCGTCCGGCGTCGCACCGATGCGCGCGACGATCTTCGCCGCATCCCCGGTGACCGCGGTGCGCAGCAGCAGCACGGCCTGCATCAGCACATCGGCGGTGAGCGGCTCCTCGCCGAACGGGATGGCCTCGAACGCCTCCGCGGCCGAAGGCAGCGGGAGCGCGTCGTCGGAGTTCGTCATGGCTCGTCCTCGGCGGTCGTGTCCGTTCGGGACACCCGACCGGCCGGTTTCCGGGCCAGGTCGATGGTGTATCCCTCTGGTTCGAAAGCCATATTCCAGGCAGGCGGCTTCGCGCGTGTCGCGCGCGCCTTCAAACCAGACCGCGAAGCTAGACGGCCCGCATTACGGTGCCATGACGTGGCGCAACACGGCGGTGGATAGCCGCCTCATGAAGGCCGCCTTCCCCGTCGAGCAACCGGACCCGACCGCGCCGACGCCGAGCCCGGCGGCAGCCGTCCTCGGTCAGTGCGTCCATTCCTCGGACTTGGCGACGATGAAGTCGCGGAAGGCGCGGACGCGGGCCGTGCTCTTCAACTCGGCCGGGTAAACGAAATAGGTGTGGTACTCGGGCAGGTCCGCCTCCGGGATGAGCTGCACGAGGCCGGCTTCCGGCTCGACGAGATAGTCCGGCAGGAGCGCGATGCCGATGCCCCGCTGCACGGCGCGCTTGATGGCGACGACGCTGTTGATCTTCAGCGTCGGCCGGCGCGGCTGATCGGGCGAGCGGCCCGCAGTCTCGGCCCAGTTCATCTCGCGCAGATAGGTCGCGCCCTGCTCGCCGAAGGTGATCAGGCGATGGTGGTCGAGATCGGCGATCGCCGAGGGGCTGCCGAAGCGGCGCAGGTAGGCCGGCGAGGCGTAGAGGTGGAAGTGCACGGTGAACAGCCGGCGCTGGATCAGATCCGGCTGAACGGGTTGCCGCAGGCGGATGGCCACGTCCGCCTGCCGCATGGAAAGGTCGAGCTCGCTGTCGTCGAGGATGACCTGGAGTTCGACGTCCGGATAAAGCTCCAGGAACTCGTGCAGCCGCGAGGTGAGCCACGAGGTGCCGAGGCCGACGGTGGTGGTGACGCGCAGCACGCCTGACGGCTTCTCGCGTGAATCAGCGAGACGCGCCTGTACGGCGTCTAGCTTCATCATCACGTCGCGGGCCGTGCGGAACAGGAGATCGCCCTGCTCGGTGAGCAGGAGACCGCGCGCGTGGCGATGGAACAGCGGAATGCCGAGTTCCATTTCAAGCGCGCCGACCTGCCGGCTCACGGCCGACTGGCTCATGTTCAGCATCTCGCCGGCGTGGGTGAAGCTGCCGGCCTGCGCCGCAGCGTGGAAGATCCGCAACTTGTCCCAGTCCATTGGCCCTGCGGCGCCCCTGTCACGCCCTGTTCCCGCGGGCGCGGAGCCCGGTGGTCTCTGGTGGTGCCGGCCGTTGCCGTGCATGTGAATGTCCGGCCCTTGCTCCCGGCCGGTTGCCGTTGCGTCCCGGGCGCAAGCGGCGTCCGGAACGATGGTGTCGGCACCGGCCGCGGGGACCGGCGCCAGCGTTCATTCCGCCGCCTGGGTTTCCGCCCCGTCGTGAACGGCTTCGCCGTGGCTCAGACCGGCGAGATAGCGCTCCGCCTCGAGAGCCGCCATGCAGCCCATGCCGGCCGCGGTCACGGCCTGCCGGAACACCTCGTCGGTGACGTCGCCGGCGGCGAACACGCCCGGTACCGACGTCGCGGTCGAATCGGGTGCCGTCCAGATATAGCCAGAAGGCTTCATCCGCAGCTGTCCGTTGAATACCTCGGCCGCCGGCTTGTGACCGATGGCGATGAACACCCCGTCGACGCTGCGCTTGTCCAGCGCCCCCGTCTTGAGGTTGCGCAACGTGACGGAGCACACGGTCTCCGGCGTGCCCTCGCCGTGGATCTCCGCGATCTCGCTGTCCCAGACGAGCTCGATCTTCGGATGGTCGAACAGCCGCCTTTGCAGGATGCGCTCCGCGCGCAGCGAATCGCGGCGGTGAACCAGGGTGACCTTCGAGGCGTGGTGGGTGAGGTAGAGCGCCTCCTCGACGGCGGTGTTGCCGCCGCCGACCACGAGGACTTCCTTGCCGCGATAGAAGAAGCCGTCGCAGGTCGCGCACGCCGAGACGCCGAAGCCCTTGTAACGCTCCTCCGACGGCAGCCCGAGCCAGCGGGCCTGGGCACCGGTCGCGATCACCAGCGTGTCGGCGGTATAGTTCAGGCCCGAATCGCCGACGAGCCGGAACGGCCGCGCCGACAGGTCGGCGGACATGATGTGATCGTAGATGATCTCGGTGCCGACATGCTCGGCCTGGGCCCGCATCTGCTCCATCAGCCAGGGGCCCTGAATCGCCTCCGAGAAGCCGGGGTAGTTCTCGACTTCCGTGGTGATGGTCAACTGGCCGCCGGGCTGGATTCCCGCCACGATCACGGGCTCGAGCATTGCGCGTGCCGCATAGATCGCCGCCGTGTAGCCGGCCGGGCCGGAGCCGATGATCAGCATCTTGAAATGCCGGGCGTCGCTCATGTCGTCCTCATTGTTGCGCGGAGCGCATGGCTCCATCATGGCGCGATTGGCCTCCAGATGTGCAGACAAAGCGTCGGGAACAAGTCGGTAACCGTCGATTTACTGTGGGAAAAAGGCCGGTGTTGCCCGCCGGGCGCAGTTCTCCGCCTTGATGGCGGTCAAAGCGGGCGCGAATCGGCAGGCGCATATCGGTGGGAAGCTGGCCCCGCTCGACAGCGGCCGGCGCATGGCCTATGGAAGTTGTTGCGAACGGCTTTCAAAATCTCCGCCGCTCGTCAGCGTCTCCGCGAAACGGCCATGATTTCGCGGTCGAGATGTCATATGAACGGCAGGCTGTGGGGACACCCGTTCCTGGCGCGGCCCGCTCCTGAACGGAAGACATTCCCATGACCATCCACCAGCCCCTTTCGAGCGCGAATGAGGTCAAGGCGACCTTCCTTTCCACGCTCGGCGGCACGGACCCCAGCGACTCTCCCTATCGGCACTGGCTGCTCGACGGCCTTTTCCCGGGCGAGACGGTCACGGCGCTGCAGGAACTGCCGTTCCCCGCGCCGTCTCTGGATGGCGTCTCCGGTACACGCGAGGTGCACAATGCCACCCGCGTCTATTTCGACGTCAAGAACCGGGCGGAGTATCCCGTGTGCGACGCCGTCGCGGTGGCGTTCCAGGATCCGGAAGTGGTCGGCGCGATCGAGAAGGCGTGTGGCTGCGACCTCGATGACACCTATCTCCGCATCGAATATGCACAGGACGTCGAAGGCTTCTGGCTCCAGCCGCACACCGACATCGGCGTGAAGCGCTTCACCATGCTGATCTATCTGTCCGGCGAAGCCGGTCAGGAAGACCTCGGCACGGACATCTATGCCGACGCCGGCACCTGGGTCGGCCGTTCGCCCTTCGCGCCGAACAAGGCGATGATCTTCGTGCCGTCCAATCACAGCTGGCATGGCTTCGAGCGCCGGCCGATCAAGGGCGTGCGCAAGTCGCTGATCATCAACTACGTCACCACCGACTGGCGCGCCCGCGAGCAGCTGAGCTTCCCCGAGGCGACCGTCCACAGCGCCTGACGCGGGATAGGGTTTCCCTTTCATCCAGCGACAATTTTCAAAGGCGGGTCCCCTCGGGCCCGCCTTTTTCCATTCAGCGCCTTTTTTGCGCGCCGACGAAAAAAAGCCGGAACCAACCGGGGCGGCGCACGTTCTTTGCGGGTGTACGAGTTCCCCCATCGTACGCAGGGCACCCGCCGCCGAACCCCTGATTTCGGCGGTGGGTAACCCTACCCCCCAGTCAACCGCGGATCCTGCGCGCCGAACACGATGGTTTCCTCGTGCGGGCGCCATTCGCCGGTTGCTTCGTTACGCCCCTGCAGCACATAGCGCGGCGCGTGGGTGCCGATTGCCTCGGCCGCCTCGCGGCAGAGCCGACCGGCGTTGCCGCCCGGCAGGCGGTTGACGAACAGCGACAGCCGGGTGTCGGCGAAGGCGGACATCATGTCGTAATCGCCGTTGCTGTCACCGAACACCATCAGAGGGCCGAAGCCTTTCCGTGCCACCAGGGTGCGGTTCAGGGCCTCCACCTTGCCGGCGGCATAGGTCAGCGGCCAGTCCTCCCGATCCTCGATGCTGTAGGCGCCGTCGACCATGGCGGTACGGACGCCGATGATGTTCTCCCGTGGCAGCCCGTAGCCATAGGCCGGGTCGGTGGCGAACGCCGCGATCAGTTCCTCGATGGACGCGGAGCAGACGTGGACCTCGATGCCGTTCGCCCGCAGCACGCGATGAAGGTCGGCCATCTCCGGCGTCAGGCGCAGGCACTGGAACGCGGTGTGGCGCACGAGGCCGGCCCGTCCGGGCCGGGTTGCGGGCGTCTCCATTCCAATCTCCGCGATGGCGGCGCCGAGGTGCCAGGCGTTGGAGGCATGGGCGAGCGTCGCTAGGCTTTCCGGTGTGTGGCCGGCGAACAGCCAGACGATCCAGCGGTAGCCGAGCGTCTCGCCGTAGGTGTCGTTGATGGCGTCGTAGGTCGCGAGCAGCTTGGCGCGGAAGCTGAGGAAGGCGGGGTCTTCGCCGAGCCGAGCCCAGGTCTCCGGCGCGGTCGGAATGCCGTAACGCCCGGCGAGTTCCGCATAGTCCTCATCGAGATCGGCCGCGAGGTCGGCGAACGCGACGGGGCCGGTCGCGCCATCCCGGCGGATGCCGTGGAGCGGTCCGGACGGGACGCGGTTGCGGATCGCCTGCGAGAACGCAGCCGGCGTCATCCGCAGCGCGAAGCGGTCCACCATGTAGCGCAGCAGCGTCTCCTCCGCGTCGCCCATGATGCAGGTGTTATCCCAGTCGAACACGGCATACGGGGCGCGGTCAGGGTCGTAGCCCGGGCTTGCGACGCCGTGGGCGGCAATGACGCGGTGGAGCGCGGCCCGGGTGGCCGGCGCCCACTTCAGCGGACTGAGAGTGATGGCAAGCCCGGCGCCGGCATCCTGTTGCGGCGGTGAGGCATCGATCGCTGTGGTCGGCATCGCGGTTCCGGTCGCGTGAGGGCGTCGAGGGCGGTCCCGGCCACGGGGGAAGACGAGTGCAGGCCGGCGACCCCGACAATAAAACGCCGCCCGTCCCGATGCCATCGGTCCGTGCGGCGTCCCCGAACGCGGCGGAAGGCGAGGTTGCTCAGCCGGCCTTGCGGAACGGATTGAGCTTCTTCACGGCGGTGGAGATGCGGTGCCGGCGCTGCTCGTGGGCGACGACGTCGGCGTCCGTCACCCAGTTCATCTGGATGGCGCGCCGGCGGCCCTCGAACGGCTCGTGGCCGTGCCA
Source organism: Pseudomonadota bacterium (assembly GCA_023442215.1). Lineage (GTDB taxonomy): Bacteria > Pseudomonadota > Alphaproteobacteria > Rhizobiales > Segnochrobactraceae > Pseudoxanthobacter. Next base: position 1,859 of record JAEZMP010000097.1, on the reverse strand, counting down.
GGAGTTGTCGGCCCGGCGGAACACCAGAAGCGTGCCGCCATAAGGCGGAACCTCGGCGACGTAGTCATCTAGGTTGTCGCCCGAGCGCAGGATGCGCAGCCGGCCACCATCGGAATCCCACGCCTGGTTCATATAGACGAGGACGGTGATGACCTTGGTGGTGGAATCGGTGTGAATCTTGCCGTCGGTGCGGCGGCAGTAGCCGCGGACCGTGTACATCGTCGGCCGGTCCGACAGGTCGAGGTCGAACTTCTGCTCGATGAGTTCGCGGAAACGGGGACCGTCGAGCTCCTTCATCAGCGCGGCGAAATTGCCGCGGATGTCGAGTTCGGACGGCGGATGCGATCCGGGGCCGGGCACTTCCGGATAGTCGGTGATCACGCTCTGAAGCTGTTCCGGCTGCACGAAGTTCGGCACGACGAGAAAGTCGTAGGGGTCTTTCTGCAGCGGCGTTGCGGCCAGCGCGTCGTAATCGAGATAGCTCATGTGCGTCGCGCGGCTCGTTCTGCCGCGCCTCCCGTTGGAGGAGCCGCAAGCCGGCCGAAGGGCGGTTCGCAGGCCGCCCGGATGCCGCTCGATGGGCAACCGACGGGACCGGCGGACTTCAGGCCGCGGCGCCGCGCCGTCCGGCGCGTTCGGCGAAAGCCCGGCGCACCGCGTCGACGACGACAGCATTCGCATTTAAGGGATGGTAGGTCCACGCCGCAAGGGTGACGGATGACGATTGCTCTTGCGAGGCGCTTTCAGGTGCCGCGGCCGGAGGCCAGTCGAGCCAGCGCATCGCGCCGGAGGCAATCATCCCGTCGTGGAAAGCCTTGAACTTGGACGAGCCGCCTTCCAGCCTCCACGCATGGATCGGCTTTCCGGTGAAGGCCGCTTCGCCAAGCATGTTGACCGAGTCGCAGGTGACGATGAAACGGTCGGCGGCGCCCAGGATGCCGAAATAGGGGTTCTCGCCGCTTTCCAGATCCCACACCCAGGACGGCGTGCCCGCGAGCGCGGCCTTGAGTGCGGCGAGCGGTGCGGCACCCGTGCGCCGCGAGGGGGTGACGATCACGCTGCCGCCGGTCGTGCGCGCAAGGGCGGCGAGCGCCTTTCCGAGACGCTCCGCATCGGCCGTTTCGAACCGGTAGGCACCGCTCGCGCCGCCGACGACGACGCCGATCCACGGCCGGGGCAGGGACTGCCACAAAGGCGAGAACCGGGCGGCTCCTTCGACGAGGCGCGCGGGCGTGAGGGTGTTCGGCGATGTCAGCGTGCGCACGACGTTCGGGCCGGATATGCCGTCGTGTTCGTTGACCCACACGAGATCGAATTGCGACGGAGGCACGACCGGGTTCTGCAGGGCGAGCACGAACGTCCGCGCCCGAGATGCGCGGCGGATATGCCGCGCATAGGGGATGGCCTGACGGCCCGACACCACCACGAGATCCGGCCACGGCGGTGCAATCGACGCGTCCGGCTGCGCCGGCCCCCAAGGGGCGAGCCACGACCACGGCGGGGACGGCGATACCCGCTTCAGCACCGGCTCGATGCCGAGCGCCTCGATGATGCCGCGGCACTGCACCTCATGCCCGGCGCTGCCGGGCGTGAGCGACCACGCCGTTCGCGGCGCGGAGGGAAGGTCGGGACTCGTCACGTCGCTCAGACCGGCTTCAGCAGCACATGCTTCTTGCGGCCGACCGAGAGCTTCACTACGCCCTCGGGCGTGAGGCTCGCCTCCGTCAGCACGGTGCGGTCGTCGGTCGCCACCACGTCGTTGACGCGGATGCCGCCGCCCTGGATGTGGCGGCGGACTTCGCCGTTCGAGGCGGCGAGCCCGGCCCGCACCACAGCGCTCAGCAGGCCGATGCCGGCCG
>JAEZMP010000649.1 GCA_023442215.1 Pseudomonadota bacterium | reverse complement strand
CGTTGGCAAGTCCTCCCGGGCATCGCGGGCGGAAAAGGCCGGTTGAGAACGCTCCGCCGGCCGCTCGGAAAGGCCCGGCGGTGGCTGTCGCCGGCTTCGCGCCCCGGGCCGGAATGGCGACCTCCGCTCACCGGGTCGGACTGGTGGCGGGCCCGAGTCTGCCGGCGGTCGCCGGGCGCGGCGGCGCACCTTCGCCATCGCCTCCAGGCACGACGCCATCGCCTGCGGGCAAGTTCCTGAGGCATAATCCTTGATTATAATCCTGGGCTATGATCGCCGCCGTGCAGGTCGGACGCGTCGTCCGGCCGGGTGGGCAGGCGATCCCGTCCGGGCGACTCCATCGGAAGGGCTGCCATGAACGCCCCGAACCCGTCGACGACCCGGCCTCCACGGCCGAGGCCGCCGCTTGCCGCCGCCGTCGTGCTGTGGCTCGCGGTCGCCGTCGCCTTTCTCGGGCTCCTGGCGAGCCCGGTGCTCTGGCTCGGCATCCCCTTCCTGTTCGATGCGCCGGGATCGATGGAAAACCCCGTCATGGGGTTTCTCGTCGCCGGTATCCTCGCGCTGCCGGCGGTCTCCATCGCCATGGCGGTCGTCGCGGTGCTGGCGCTGCGCCGCTACAGCCGGTTCAGGCTCGTTCTCGCCGTGCTGCTCGGCGTCGGCTGGGTCGCCTACATGGCCGGCGTGATCGAGACGCTGGAGGTGCGCTGCGGCGGCACGTTCAACTGCCAGCCGCCGGCCTGACACGGACGTCTTCCCCGGAAGCCCGCTATCGCAGGCTTGCCGCCGGCCGCGCGGCCTTGCGTCCCGGCAGGGTCATCGCCACGACGCCGGCGACCACGCAGCCGAGGCCGATCCACGCCGTGGGCGTCGGCTGTTCGCCGAGAAAGGCGCAGCCGATCGCCACGCCGATGGGCACGCGCAGATAGGCCTGCGCGGTGGTGCCGACCGAGCCGAGGGTCTGCACCAGCCGGAAATAGATCACGAAGGCCAGCGCCGTTGAGAACACCGAGAGCGCGACCAGCGCCAGCAGCGACGATGCGGCGGGGGCGAGGGTCCACGGCCGGTCGACGACGAGGCTGAGCGGAACGAGGATCGCGGCGCCGCAGAGCAGCGAGCCCGCCGCCGGCATCATCGGATCGAGGCCCTTGAAGCTCTTGCCGAAGATCGCCGCGCCGGCATAGCAGACCGAGGCGGCGACGATGGCGAGCTGCGATGCCACTTCCTTGCCGAGGCCGGCGAGCGCCTGCAGCCCGACGATCAGGCAGATGCCGGCGAGCCCGGCGGCGACGCCGAACATCTTGCGGCCCGTCACCGGCTCGTGGCGCGTGATCGCCGCCGTCATCAGGAAGGCGAACACCGGCGTCGTCGCGTTGAGGATCGCCGCAAGGCCTGCGTCGGCGGTCTGTTCCGCCCAGGCGATCAGCGTGAACGGAACCGCGCTGTTGAGGCAGGCCTGGATCAGGAAGCGGCCCCAGGTCGCCCGGTCGCGCGGCAGGCGCAGGCCGCGCCAGCGGATGATGGCGGCCAGCACGAGGCCGGCGATCAGCGTTCTGGCCGCGATCAGGGTGACCGGCGGAATGGTTTCGACGCCGATCTTGATGAAGGTGTAGGCAGCGCCCCACAGCGTGGAAAGCACGAGAAGGAGCGCGAGCTCCCGCGTCCTGTCAGGGTGTTCGGCCATGATCTCCGGTTCCGGTGCGGCGGGACATGACGGCTGTTCTACCGCCTGCGCGCTCCCGGATGTTTCGGCGCGCGCCGAACTGTCGGCGCTACGAAGGACGGCGCGGGTTCTGTACTATCCCGTGCCATGACCGGCATCGCCTCCGCAAACACCGTCGCCGAAGTCGCCCGCCTGATCGGCGATACCGCGCGCGCCAACATGCTGCTCGCCCTGATGGGCGGGCAGGCGCTGGCGGCGGGCGAACTGGCGTTCAGTGCGGGCATCACGGCGCAGACCGCCAGCGGCCACCTCGCGAAGCTCGTCGAGGTCCGCCTCGTCGCGGTCGAGAAGCAGGGGCGCCACCGCTATTACCGGCTCGCCTCGCCGGAAATCGCCGATGTGCTGCATGCGCTGATGTCGGTTGCGGCGGCCGGTCCGGCGCGCCACCGTCCGCCCGGCCCGCGCGACGAGGCGCTGCGGCTCGCGCGCACCTGCTACGACCACATGGCCGGGCGGCTCGCGGTCGCTCTGGCGGAGGCGCTGCAACAGCGCGGCCATGTCGCGTTCTCGGAGGGCGCGGCGCTCGTCACAGACGAAGGCCGCCGGTTCTTCTGCGATTTCGGGCTCGATCTCGCCGCGTCCGGTCCGTCCCGGCGGGCGCTGTGCCGGGCCTGTCTCGACTGGAGCGAACGTCGCCCGCACATCGCCGGGCGGCTCGGCGCGGGGCTGCTCGACCGGGTGCTGGAACTCCGCTGGGTGGCGCGTGTGCCGGGTGGCCGGGCGCTCGGCATCACCCCGGCGGGTGAGCGCGGCTTCGAGGCCGCGTTCGGCCTGCCCGCCGGCTGGCGGGAGCCGCGTGCGCCCCGGTCTTCATGAGGGTCGCCGGTTCCCCGGAAGGTTTCGGT
>JAEZMP010000573.1 GCA_023442215.1 Pseudomonadota bacterium | reverse complement strand
GCGAGCCGCCGGCCGGCCGGACGGCGGCCCAGCCGGACGCCGGTGACGGAAGGGGATGTCCTGAAAAGCATGCTGGGGTCTCCCGTTCGGGCGCAGCCGATTGGTTCTTGAGCGCCCCCTCCGGTGGACTGGCCCGGACCGGACGGAAGCCGCTCGAGAGAAAAGAGCCGGAGCGGATCACACTCCGGAACGCAGGCATTCCGAACCCGCAGGGCAATGCCTGCCCTGCAGGGCGGAACCTACCCTACAGAGCAAGACCTACAGGGCAAGAACGCGGCGATTGCGGGGCGGCCTCGCCGCCGGTCGCGACGAAATCCCTCACGATGCGGAGAGGCCTCCGCGGCGCACGCGCGTAGCCGGGCGCGAAGCGAGCACCGCCGCGCACGGACGGTGCATCGATGGTGCATCGACCGCTCATCGATCGCGCGCCCGTGCAGCGGCCGGCCTCAATGGCGGATGAGCCAGACCAGGGCCACGCCGACGGCAAGGGCGACCAGCCCGCCGACGCGCAAGACGCCGTCGGGCGTGCCGACGGCGTGCTGCATCATGCGCTTGAGCGCCCCGGGTGCCGCCGCGTAGAGCGTGCCCTCGATGGCGAGGACAAGACCGAGCGCGACGACGAGGTCGTTCACTGCTGAGCCGCCGGCGCCGGGCCGGAGGCGGGAGCAGGCGCGACGCCGGGCGTCGCCGGACGGACCGGATTACCCGCGGGATTGTCGAAGAAGCGGAAGAACTCCGACGACGGCGACAGCACCAGCCGGGTCTCGCCGGACTTCAGCGAATCCTCGTAGGCCTGCATCGAGCGGAAGAACGCGAAGAACGACGGGTCCTTGCTGAACGCCTCGGCGAAGATGGCGCTGCGCTGGGCGTCGCCCTGACCGCGGGTTTCCTCGCCCGTGCGGTTGGCGTCGGCGATGATGACGGTCGCCTGGCGGTCGGCCTGGGCACGGATGCGGCGGGCCGCCTCCTCGCCCTGGGCGCGGATCTCGGTCGCCTCGCGCTCGCGCTCGGTCTGCATCCGGCGGAAGATCGCCTGGGAGTTCGCCTCCGGAAGGTCGGCGCGGCGGATGCGCACGTCGACCACGGAAACGCCGACGCCCTGGGCGCGACGCTCGACCTCCTGGCGGATGCGCTCCATCAGCTCGGGCCGGCTGTCGCGAACCACGGCCTGGAACGTCGCGTCGGCGAGCACCGAGCGGATCGCGGACTGCACGAAGGTCGAGAGCCGCCGGTTGCCTTCCGGGACGCTGTTCACCGTCTGGTAGAAAAGCACCGGATTTTCAATGCGATAGCGCGCGAAGGCGTCGACGACGAGACGCTTCTGGTCCGACGCGATCGCTTCGAGTTCCGGCAGTTCCAGATCGAGCACGCGCTTGTCGAGGAACACGACGTTCTGGATGAACGGGATCTTGAAATAGAGCCCCGGCTGGGTGACCGCGCGGCGCACCTCACCGAACTGGAGGACGATCGCCTGATCGGTGGGATAGACCACGTAGGCGGACGAATAGCCGAGCACCGCGAGAACGGCGGCGACGACGAGACCGATGATGCCGCCCCTCATTTCACCGCTCCCGACAGGTCCTGACCCGAGAAAGTCTGGCCGGACAGCGGCGGCTGGCTCGAAGACTGGCTGGAGGTCGCCGCGCGCGGCTGCGCCGCCGGGCGGCTCTGCAGACGGTCGAGAGGCAGGTAGGGAACGACGCCGGGTCCGCCGGCCTTGTCGTCGATGATGATCTTGTCGCTCGAACCAAGCACCTTCTGCATCGTCTCCAGGTAGAGGCGTTCGCGGGTGATGTCCGGCGCCTTGGAATATTCGGCCAGGATCGACAGGAAGCGCGAGGTCTGGCCCTGGGCTTCCGCCACGGAGCGGTCGCGGTAGCCGTTGGCGCTTTCGACGATCTGGGAGGCCTCGCCGCGCGCCTCGGGGATCACCCGGTTGGCGTAGGCCTGGGCCTCGTTCTGGACGCGCTCCTGGTCGGCGCGGGCAGCCTGCACGTCGCGGAAGGCGTCGATGACCTGCTGCGGCGGGTCGACCTTCAGCATCTGCACCTGATTGATCTCGATACCCGACTTGTAGGTGTCGAGAATGTGCTGCATCAGCGACTGGACCTGAACCTGCACCTGCTCGCGCTGGTCGGTCAGCACGCGCTGGATGTTGGTGCGGCCTACCACCTCGCGCATCGCGCTTTCGGAAACGGCCTTCACGGTCGCCTCGGGATTCTGGATGTTGAAGAGGTAGTCGGGCGCGTTGCTGATGCGCCAGAGCACCTTGAAGTCGACGTCGACGATGTTCTCGTCGGCCGTCAGCATCAGGCTTTCCTCCGGAACGTCGACGCCACTCGACGGCCCGCCGCGGACGGGCTCGATCTCGCGCAGGCCGACCGTGGTCTCGCGGATGCGCAGCACGTCCGGCGTCTCCACCGAGCCGACCGGATAGGGCCAGTTGTAGTTGAGGCCAGGCTGGGTCATGCCGACATAGCGGCCGAACACCATCTCGACGCCGACCTCGCCCAGCTCGACGCGATAGAAGCCGGTCGCGAGCCAGAGCACCGCCACCGCGACGCCGGCGACGAGCACCGTGCGCCAGCCGAGCCCGCCACCGCCGCCGCCCGGCAGGACCTGCTTCAGGCGATCCTGGCTGCGCCGCAGGAGTTCCTCGAGATCGGGGGGGCCGCCGCTTGGCCCGCGCTGGGGACCGTTGCCCCAGGGCCCGCCATTATTGCCGCCGCTGCCCCATGGCCCGCCGCCCTTCCAGCCGCCGCCGCCACCGCTCTGATTGCTCCAGGGCATCCTTGCTCCTCGGTTCCGGTTCCGCCGCCGACCGGCAGAGCCGTCAGCATCTTAAGTCGTCAGCGACCTCAGTCGCCAGAATTCAACGCCGCGGGCGGCCGTGGCCGCCGTCGCGCGGCTCACCTGCCCGGGTTATAGGGGCTTCCCCCCGGCCTTTCAACGAACGCCCGCCCGGCCACCGGACGCCATCCGGTCAACACTTCGTAGGCAGGCACCATGACGTCGTGGGCAGGCGCGATGCGGCCCGGCGCAACAACAGGTGGGTTGTCTCGCGGCCGGCGTCAATCGAGCGCCGGTCAGGAGCGGTGCGAAATCCGCTCGTAGGCGACATAGGACACCGGCGCGCTGTCCGCCGGTCCCTGCACCGGGCCCTGACGCGACACCTCCCGCCACAGCGCGGGGTCGATCCGCGGGAACATCACGGTGCCTTCGGGGCGGGCGTGGACCTCGGTGATTGAAAGCCGGTCGGCGACGTCGATCAGCGACGCATAGAGAACACCGCCCCCGACCACCATGATGTCGCCGACGCCCCGGCCGGCGGCGAGCCGGCCGGCTTCTTCGAGCGCCGCCGGAAGCGTCGGCGCCACATGCACCCCTTCCGGCGCGAACGAAGGATCGGCGGTGACGACCACGGTGTCGCGGCCGGGCAGCGGCCGGCCGATGGAGAGATAGGTGCGCCGCCCCATCAGCATGGGGTGCCCCATGGTCTCGGCCTTGAACCGCTTCAGGTCGCTTGGCAGGTGCCACGGCATGGCGTCGCCGGTGCCGATCACGCCGTTTTCAGCGACCGCCGCGACGAGGACGAGGCGGGGGCCGCTCATGCGGGGGCCGTTTCGCCCGCGAGCCGCGCCAGCGCGTCGCCGGTCACGCGGCAGCCGGTCCACTCGTCCATCAGCACAGCGCCCTGGGCGCGGTAGAACGCGATCGAAGGCGCATTCCAGTCGAGCACCGCCCATTCCAGCCGGCCGAGCCCCTCGTCGACGCAGCGCCGCGCGAGATGGACGAGCAGGGCCTTGCCGATGCCGTGGCCGCGCAGGGCCGGATCGACGAACAGGTCTTCGAGATAGATGCCGTGGCGGCCGCGGAAGGTGGAGAAATTGTAGAACCACAGCGCAAAGCCGGCCGGCGCGCCATTCCACTCCGCGATGTCGCAGAACACCCGCGGGTTCGGCCCGGCGAGCGCGGCGGCGATCATGGCCTCGTCCGCCTCGACCTCGTGAGAGAGCTTCTCGTATTCGGCGAGCGCGCGCACGAAGCCGAACACGATCCCGGCATCGGCCGGCCCGGCAGGACGGATGGAGATGCTCACACCGCCACCTCGGCCTTGATGTGGGGATGGGGATCGTAGCCGACGACGGCGATGTCCTCGAAGCGGATCGAGGCGAGATCGCTGACATGCGGCGCGATCTCGAGCCGCGGCAGAGGCCGCGGCGCGCGGGAGAGCGGTTCGCGCGTCTGGTCGATGTGGTTCACGTAAAGGTGCGCGTCGCCGAGGGTGTGGACGAAGTCGCCCGGCGCGAGCCCCGTGACCTTGGCGACGAGGTGGGTGAGCAGCGCATAGGACGCGATGTTGAACGGCACGCCGAGGAAGGTGTCGGCCGAGCGCTGGTAGAGCTGGCACGAGAGCCGCCCGTCCGCCACATAGAACTGGAACAGCAGGTGGCAGGGGGGCAGCGCCATCTTCGGCACGTCGGCCGGGTTCCACGCGGTGACGATCAGCCGGCGCGAATCGGGATTGCGCCGGATCTCGCGGACGACCTCCGCGATCTGGTCGACGGCGCCGCCGTCGGGCTTCTGCCA
>JAEZMP010000430.1 GCA_023442215.1 Pseudomonadota bacterium | reverse complement strand
CGCTCGACCTGTTCGACCCCTCGGTGCCCACCGTAGAGGCGCTGACGGAGAGCGCGCTCGAGGCTGAGGCCGCCGCGCTCGGCGTCCCCGGCGTCACGCGGTCCGGAGGGGCCGGCGCGGCCTGGAGCCTCGGCGGCCTCGTGCTCGTGACCTCGGACGGCTTCTCCGGGTCCTATGTCGCGACGCGCCACGGCCGCTCGGCCACGGCGGTCGCTGGCGAGGGCACCGGCATGGAGCGCGACTACTGGTCGGCGTCGTCGATCCACGGCGCCGATCTTCAGGAGGCGGGTTTGATCGGCCGCCTCGCCGGCGAGCGCGCGGTGCGCCGGCTCGCCCCGCGCAAGGTGCCGACGGCGCGCACGACGGTCGTCTACGAGCCGCGCGCGGCGGGCAGCCTGATCGGCCATCTCGCCGGGGCCGTCAACGCCGCGTCGATCGCTCGCGGCACGAGCTTCCTGAAGACCCGGATGGGCGAGCGCGTGTTTGCCGCCGGCATCCGCATCACCGACGATCCGACACGGCCGCGCGGCCTCGGTTCGCGCCCGTTCGACGGCGAAGGCATCGTCGGCGCGCCGCTGTCGCTGATCGAGGACGGGGTGCTGCAGTGCTGGCTGCTCGATTCCGCCACGGGGCGCGAACTCGGCCTTGCCACCAACGGCCGCGCGGCGCGGGGCGCGGGCGCGCCCTCGCCGGGAACCACCAACCTCACCCTCTTGCCGGGAAGCGTGTCGCCCGAGGACCTCATCCGGGAGATCGGCACCGGTTTCTACGTCACGGATCTCATCGGCCACGGTGCCAACATCGTCACGGGCGACTATAGCCGCGGTGCTGCCGGATTCTGGATCGAGAACGGCGAGATCGCGTATCCGGTGAGCGAGGTCACCATCGCGGGCCGGCTCGGCGACATGTTCGCCGAGGCGCGGCCGGCGAACGACCTCGAACTGCGCTTCGCGACGAATGCACCCACCGTCGCCATCGAGGGAATGACCGTTGCCGGACGTTGAGGACGAGAAGGCTCGCGCCGCCGATCTGGACCTGCTCGACACCTATGCCCGTGAGGCGGGCAGGATCGCGCTTGGCTATTTTCAGGCCGATCCCCAGATCTGGACCAAGGGCGATTCCTCGCCCGTGACCGAGGCCGATCTCGCCGTCGACGCCTTCCTGCGCAACGGCCTCATCGGCGAGCGGCCGGATCTCGGCTGGCTTTCCGAAGAGACCGTCGACGACGGCTCGCGGCTTTCGCACGACCGGCTGTTCGTGGTCGACCCGATCGACGGCACCCGCGCCTTCATCGCCGGCCTGCCGGACTGGACCGTGAGCCTGGCCATGGTCGAGAACGGCCGCCCGGTCGCCGCGGCGCTGTTCTGCCCGCCACGCGACGAGATGTTCCTGGCCGGTCGCGGCCTCGGCGCGCGCCTCAACGGCGTGCCGCTCTCGACCGGCCGCGCGGCCACGCTCGAGGGTGCACGCATCGCCGCCCCGAAGAGCTTCGTGCGCCGCGAGCTGCTTGCGCGGGCCGGCATGGAGGCGGTGCCGTTCGTGCATTCGCTGGCCTACCGGCTGGCGCTGGTCGCGTGCGGTCGCATCGACGGAGCGGCGGCGAGCGGGCGGGCGTGCGACTGGGACCTGGCGGCGGCAGACCTCTTGGTTTCCGAGGCCGGGGGCCGTCTCGTCGAACTCTCGGGAGGGCCGGTGCGCTACAATGCGGCCGATGTCCGGCATGCGCCGCTAATCGCCAGCGGCGAGGCGCTTTCCGGGCCGCTGCTGTTGTTCTTCTCGGCGCACATGGCGGCGGACGGCCAGCCCCGTTCGTGATCGACCCGGTTGCCGCGGCCCCTCGGAAGCCGGTGCGGCGACGGGAGCGGCTTCCGGCACGCGGACGTTGCTGCTAGAGCGTTGCGTGCGGCGCCTGCGAAGGCGATTCCGCACTGCACCAGTTTCGATCAACGGCGAGGCGACGATGCCAGAAGGCAAGCAGCTCCTTCACCTCGTGCTCGGCGGCGAACTCAAGTCGCTCGGCGGCACGGAATTCCGCGATCTCTCCAATCTCGACATCGTCGGCGTGTTCCCGGACTATGCGAGTGCCAAGGCAGCCTGGAAGGCCAAGGCGCAGGCGACCGTCGACAATGCCCACATGCGCTATTTCGTGGTGCACCTGCACCGCCTGCTCGATCCCGATACGGAGCCTCATGGCTGATCGCCTTCCCAACGTCGACGCCTCGCGCGACAGCGACATCCCCGATCGGACCGGCGGGGTGACCTTCTCCCGCCGCGTGGGTGAAGGGACCGTCGAATCATGCTGAAACGGCTGATGCGCGCCCAATGGGTGCGCCGTTTTCTCGGCGAGGCGGCGGCGGCGTACCTCAAGCTCGTCTGGCACACCAACAAGGTGGTGTTCGAGCCGGCCGATTATGTGCCGCGCGTTTCGGCGGAACTGCCGGTCATCGTGACGATGTGGCACGGCCAGCACTTCATGATTCCCTTCGGCCGGCAGCCGGAATGGGACATGCGGGTGATGATCTCGATGTCGGGCGACGGCGAGATCAACGCCGTCGCGGCAAAGCGGCTCGGCATGGGCCTCGTCCGCGGCTCCGGCGGGCGCACGCCGCGCGAGATCCGCAAGCGCGGCGGCATCCGGGGTACGGTGGAAATGCTGCACCTTCTGCGCGATGGTGTGACGGTTTCGCTGACCGCCGATGTCCCCAAAGGGCCGGCGCGCGTGGCGGGCGAGGGCATCGTGATGATCGCCGAGCGGTCGGGCCGGCCGATCTTGCCGGTGGCTTTCGCCTCGAGCCGCCGGATTGATCTCGACACGTGGGACAAGATGACCCTAAACCTGCCGTTCGGGCGCGGTGCCTTCATCGTCGGGGACCCCATCGCGCCGCCGAAGGATGAGAGCGAACGCGAGGCGGTGAGGCTTGCCGTGGAAGCGGGCCTCAATGCAGTAACGGCGCGGGCTTATGCGATCGTGGATGGAAAAGATGGCTGATGCCGGCGGCGGCCTGCTGCCGCTCTGGCGCTATTCCGGTTTCGTGGCCCGTCCCGCGCTGAA
>JAEZMP010000412.1 GCA_023442215.1 Pseudomonadota bacterium | reverse complement strand
ATGGAAGCGATCCTGCTCGACACCATGTACGAGCTGCCGGGCCTCGAAGGCGTCAAGGAGGTCGTGATCTCCCCCGACGTGATCGAGGGCAAGGCGCGCCCGCTCTATATCTACGCCGACCGCGCGCCGGTCGCGGCGCCGGCCGCCGCCACCTCGGCCTGAACGGCTCCAGGCCCGCAGCCGCGGGCGGGACGGCATCGAAATCGAGGGCGTCGCTGCAGACCGCAGCGGCGCCCTTCGTGTTTTGCGGTTCCCGCCCGCCCGGCGGGGAACGTCGCCGCGCTTCGCATCCCAGCGGCGTGGAGAACGCGAGGGCGACGGCCCGGCGGTTCTTGACACCGGGTAGGGGCGCGACCACCTAATGTCCTGTCACCCCGGCGCGGCCGGGCCGCGCGCGCCAAGATCGGGCGCGCGGTTTGGCCGGGGCGATGCGAAATCCGATCGACGGCCGTCCGGTCCTGCGCCTGGCCCCTCCGCCAGAGCGTTCCTCCCGACGAGACTGCGGACGGCCCCCATCGCATCGCTTGGATTTTCCCCGCTCTGGGGTACGCTGGCTTGGTTCGTGCTTGGTTACGGGCGAATCGGCCACGGCTCAGAAAGGACGGTCTCTCATGACCTCGATCGAAAATCCTCGCGCCGGAGCCAAAGGCGATCTCGAAGTGGTGCCTGTTTTGCCGCTGCGCGATATCGTCGTGTTTCCGCACATGATCGTTCCGCTCTTCGTCGGACGCGAGAAGTCGATCCGCGCCCTCGAGGAGGTGATGCGGAACGACAAGCAGATCCTGCTCGCCACGCAGAAGAACGCGGAGGACAACGATCCCGCGATCGATGCGATCTATTCCATCGGCACGCTGGCGACGGTGCTTCAGCTTCTGAAACTTCCCGACGGCACCGTGAAGGTTCTGGTCGAGGGCTCGTCGCGCGCCGGCATCGTGCGCTTCCGCGAGCGGACCGACATCTACGAGGCCGAGGTCGAGCGCATCGAGGATGCGATCCCCGATCCGGTCGAGGTGGAGGCGCTGGCCCGCTCGGCGGTCTCCGAATTCGAAAATTACGTGAAGCTGAACAAGAAGGTTTCGGCCGAGGTCCTGGGCGCCGTCGGGCAGATCGAGGACTATTCGAAGCTGGCCGACACCATCGCCTCGCATCTCGCGGTGAAGATCCCCGAGAAGCAGGCGATCCTTGACCTGGCTTCCGTCGCCGAGCGCCTGGAGAAGGTGCTGGGCATGATGGAGAGCGAGATCTCGGTCCTTCAGGTCGAGAAGCGTATCCGCTCGCGCGTCAAGCGCCAGATGGAGAAGACCCAGCGCGAGTACTACCTGAACGAGCAGATGAAGGCGATCCAGAAGGAGCTCGGCGACGGCGAGGAAGGCCGCGACGAGGCGGCCGAGCTGGAAGCGCGCATCCGCAAGACCAAGCTCTCCAAGGAGGCGCGCGAGAAGGCGCTCGCCGAGGTGAAGAAGCTGCGCCAGATGTCGCCGATGTCGGCGGAAGCCACCGTCGTGCGCAACTATCTGGACTGGCTCCTGGGCATTCCGTGGGGCAAGCGCTCGCGCGTCAAGATCGACCTCGGCTATGCCGAGCAGATCCTCGACACCGATCACTACGGCCTCGACAAGGTGAAGGAGCGCATCCTCGAGTACCTGGCCGTGCAGAGCCGCGCGAACAAGCTGAAGGGGCCGATCTTGTGCCTCGTCGGCCCGCCCGGTGTCGGCAAGACCTCGCTCGGCAAGTCGATCGCCAAGGCCACGGGCCGCGAGTTCATCCGCATGCCGCTCGGCGGCGTGCGTGACGAGGCGGAAATCCGCGGTCACCGGCGGACCTATATCGGCTCGATGCCCGGCAAGATCGTGCAGTCGATGCGCAAGGCCAAGAAGTCCAACCCGCTCTTCCTGCTCGACGAGATCGACAAGATGGGCATGGACTTCCGCGGCGACCCGTCGTCGGCGCTCCTGGAGGTGCTCGATCCCGAACAGAACCAGGCGTTCATGGACCACTATCTGGAGGTCGAGTACGACCTCTCGAACGTGATGTTCGTGACCACCGCGAACACCCTCGACATCCCCGGCCCGCTGATGGATCGCATGGAGATCATCCGCATCGCCGGCTACACCGAGGATGAGAAGGTCGAGATCGCGCGCACCCACCTGCTGCCGAAGGCGGAGGCCGACCATGGCCTGAAGCCGAAGGAGTTCTCCGTCGACGACGGAGCGCTGCGCACCATCATCCAGCGCTACACCCGGGAAGCCGGCGTGCGCGGGCTGGAGAGGGAGCTGGCGACGCTCGCCCGCAAGGCGGTGCGTGACATCGTCGGCGGCGCTTCGGCCAAGACCGCGAAGAAGGCGGGCAGCCGGACCACCAAGCCGGTGACCGCCGTCAAGATCACGGCCAAGAACCTCGAGGACTATCTCGGCGTGCCGCGTTACCGGTTCGGCGAGGCGGAGCTCGAGGATCAGGTCGGCGTGGTGACCGGGCTGGCGTGGACCGAGGTCGGCGGCGAGCTGCTGACGATCGAAGGTCTGATGATGCCCGGCAAGGGCAAGATGACCGTCACGGGCAACCTGCGCGACGTGATGAAGGAGTCGATTTCGGCGGCGGCGTCCTATGTCCGCTCGCGGGCGATCGATTTCGGCGTCGAGCCGCCGCTGTTCGAGGAGCGGGACATCCACGTCCACGTTCCGGAAGGGGCGACCCCGAAGGACGGTCCGTCGGCGGGCATCGCCATGGCGACGGCGGTGATCTCCGTGATGACCGGCATCCCGGTGCGCCGGGATGTGGCCATGACGGGCGAGATCACGCTGCGCGGTCGCGTGCTGCCGATCGGCGGTCTGAAGGAGAAGCTGCTCGCCGCGCTGCGCGGCGGCATCAAGACGGTGCTGATCCCCGCGGACAACGCGAAGGATCTCGCCGACATCCCGGACAACGTGAAGAGCGGGATGGAGATCGTCCCGGTCTCGCGGATGGACGAGGTGGTGCGCAGGGCGCTGGTTCGCGTGCCCGAGCCGATCGAGTGGCCGCGCCGTCCGGCCGCGGACAAGGCAGCCGTCCCGGCTGCCGAGGGTGACGTTTCGGCCGTCACCGCGCACTGAAAAATGGGCTGAAAGCCGCGGGAATCTCGGATTTCCGCGGCTTTTCGGCTTGCGTTCGTCACGAAATCCGCGCAGGAAAGCGGCATCGCGCCGCCGGCAGACAAGGTCGACGGGCGGTTGTCGGTGCAAAAGCCGCGCGCCCAGTGACCGCGCGGAAGAAAATCGAAGGTGATTGAATGACGAACGTCAAAGCGAATCGGTTCAGCAAGAACGAGCTGACCGCGGCGGTGGCCGAGAAGGCGGGCCTGACGAAGGCCGACGCCACGAAGGCCGTCGACGCCGCGTTCGACGCGATCGTCGAAGCGCTGGTGAAGGGCGACGAGGTCCGCATCGTCGGCTTCGGCACGTTCGCCGTCAGCGAGCGCGCCGCGTCCACCGGTCGCGATCCGCGCACGGGCGAGTCCATCGACATCCCGGCTGCGAAGGTTCCGAAGTTCAAGGCGGGCAAGCCGCTGAAGGACGCCGTCAACGCCTGACGCGTCTTCCGGCTTTCGCCGACGCGTTGAAGAGCCCCGCGCCGGATGGCGTCGGGGCTCTTGTCTTTTCCGGGCCGTGTTGTTCCCGTCCTGCCTTGCGGCTCCGCCTGTCGCCCGATCGTCCTGTCCGGGCCGCGGGTGCGGCCGTCACACGGGCTCCGCGCCGAGGACGGCGCGCCAGTGCGCCAGCCGCTCCTTGAGGACGCGGTCGACGCTCACGGCCTCGATATCGTCGGGCAGACGCTCCAGTTCCTCGAAGCTGAAGGCTTCCGCGCCGTGGGCGTTCCAGGCCGCCTGCATCGCCGGCCGCGTGCCGGCGCCATTGGCGAGCGTGAACCACAGTCGGTTGCGGATCGCGCCGACATCCGGCGTGCGCCCGACCCAGCACATCCCGGCGGGCGGGCAGCGCACCGCATAGATGCCGGCGCGGGACTTGCGTTCCTTGTAGGCGGCAACGGCCGCTCTCCGTTCCTCGTGGTTCATGGTCGTTTCCATCTGGCGGCGCAGCAGCGCCGGTGTCGTACTCAGGCGTATATACCCGGGTGATATTGACGACACAAATTTTATCCGGATAAATTTAATGCGGCAGGCCCACCATCATGAAGCCGCTGCCAGGGAGCCGACGATGACCGACCCGCTATCCCGACCCGCGACCGCGTTCGAGGGCAGCCGCACCATTGCCCGCGGCGCCCTGATCGACGTGGCGATGGCGGTGAAGGCCCGGCTGGACGCGGACCCCGCCGCCACGCCGCTGGTGTTCGACGACGCGACCGGCGCCGTGATCGATCTCGACCTGAGGGGCGACCGCGCCGGGATCGCGGAACGGCTTTCGGCGCGTGTCGCGCCGGCCGGCGACGGCGAATCGGCTCCGGCGGGCGGGAAGGGGAGGGGGCGGCCAAAGCTCGGCGTCGTCGCGCGCGAAGTGACGCTGCTGCCCCGGCAGTGGGAGTGGCTGGCGGCACAGAAGGGCGGGGCGTCGCAGGCACTGCGGCGGCTGGTCGACGAAGCCCGCCGCCGCGACGACGGCCGCGACCGGGCCGCGACCGAGCGGGCCTACCGGTTCATGTCGGCCGCTGCCGGCGATCTTCCAGGCTTCGAGGAGGCATCGCGGGCGCTGTTTGCGGGCGACCGCGCCCGGTTCGACGCCTCGACCGCCGGCTGGCCGGGCGACATCCGCATCCACGCGGCGCGGCTGGCGTGGGGCGGTGCCGACGGGCCGTCGTCCTGACGCAGGCACGTGCGGGCGGTCGGAGGTGAGTTGAGGAGGGGCAGCGCGCGCGGGCGCGGCTTTATCGGAGCGATGGCGTCGAGGCCGGGACTGGTGGGCGGTGAGGGATTCGAACCCCCGACCCTCTGGGTGTAAACCAGATGCTCTAACCAGCTGAGCTAACCGCCCGCCGAAATGCGCCCGGCCCGGAAGGGGAGGGCGCCGCTTCGAACGGATGCAACGGATAGGCATTGATCGGCGTTGATGCAAGGGAAGATCAGCCTCGCAAAGGAGACCGTCACGATGATCAACCGTCCTTCCAAGGCCGCTCTGGCCCTCGCCGCCGGCCTCGCCGCTTTCGCCGCGACCTCCGCCACCGCTCTCGCCGAGAGCCCGATGGTCAAGTCCGGCACCATCAGCATCGACCAGACCCAGTTCGGCCTGATCATCAGCGGGCAGGCGGGCGGCGGCACGCTGGAATACAAGGGCAAGAGCTATCCCTTCACCATCGGCGGCCTCGGCCTCGGCAGCGTCGGCGTTTCCAACATCAAGGCCTACGGAACGGTCTACGACCTGCACAAGCTGTCGGATTTCGCGGGCGTCTATGGCGCGCTTTCGACCGGCGTCGCCGCCGGCAACAGCGGCGAAGGCCAGATCATGCTGCGCAACGACAAGGGCGTCAGCCTCCGGCTCGAGACCCGCGAGAAGGGCCTTGCGCTCACCGCCGGCGGCAGCGGCGTCAACATCAGCCTGAAGTAACCGGCGCGCCCGGCCGGACGTTCCGGCGCCGGAGCGGGAAGGGTAGCGGCCGCGAGGTCCCGCCCGCCCGGTCCGGCGCCTTGCTTTTTTCCGGCGTCGGGCTTATAGGAGCGCCCATTCCACACGTGGGGTTCAGGTCGTCCGGCTCGTCCGGAGGCCATCCGGTGCTCGATAAGAGCTCTCACACCCCACGGAGGCCAACCGGAAAAATGGAGACGAGAGCCATGGCTCTTCCCGATTTCACGATGCGCCAGCTGCTCGAGGCCGGCGTGCACTTCGGTCACCAGACCCACCGCTGGAACCCGAAGATGGCCCCCTTCCTGTTCGGGGTCCGCAACAACGTTCACATCATCGATCTCGCCCAGTCGGTGCCGCTGCTGCACCAGGCGCTGAAGGCGGTGAGCGACACCGTCGCCAACGGCGGCCGCGTGCTGCTCGTCGGCACCAAGCGCCAGGCCCAGGAGGCGGTTGCCGATTCCGCCCGCCGCTCGGCGCAGTATTTCGTCAATGCCCGCTGGCTCGGCGGCATGCTGACCAACTGGAAGACCATCTCGCTGTCGATCCAGCGCCTGCGCAAGCTCGAGGAACTGCTCGGCGGCGACCAGCAGGGTCTGACCAAGAAGGAGCGCCTCAACCTCAGCCGCGAGCTGGAGAAGCTTGAGCGCAACCTCGGCGGCATCAAGGACATGGGCGGCGTGCCCGACCTGATCTTCGTCATCGACACCAACCGCGAGAAGATCGCGATCGAGGAAGCCCGTCGCCTGGGCATCCCGGTGGTGGCGATCCTCGATTCCAACTGCGATCCGGACGGCATCACCTATCCGATCCCGGGCAACGACGACGCCGGTCGCGCGATCACGCTCTATTGCGACCTGATCGCGCGCGCCGCCATCGACGGTCTGGTGCGGTCGCAGGGCTCGCTCGGCGTCGACATCGGCGCGGCCGAGGAACTGGTCGAGGAGCCGGCGCTCGCCGAGGCTCCGGCCGAGGAAGCCGAAGCAGCCGCGGAGTGAGGTGCCGTCGGCCGGGC
>JAEZMP010000496.1 GCA_023442215.1 Pseudomonadota bacterium | reverse complement strand
GTCCTGCACGGTGTCGGCGCGGTCGCGGGACTGGGCGAACAGCGGCGCCCAGGCCGCATGACCGAGGGCATTGCGGCGCGGGATCGCGAAGTCGGCCCCGGCGAGATGCAGTCCGGCGAGCGCGGCGCCGAGTTCGGCGCAGTGGGAAACGGTCGGCCTCCGCGGCCACATGCCTTCGAGGAAGGTGACGATTACCGCCGGCCGGCCGGCGAGTTCGCCGAGGGCGGCACCGTCGCGGGCGACCACGGGCGTCGGGCAGTTCACGCCGCGGGCGGCGAGATGCTGCATCAGGCCCAGGAAGAACGGCAGGTCCGCGCGATCCACCCGCTTCTCGTAGAGGGTGAGGATGAAGCGACCACCGGTGGTCTGAAGCAGATAGTTCGTATTCTCGACGCCTTCCGCGATGCCCTTGCAGGACTGCACGCGGCCGATATCGTAGCGGGCGAGGAACCGTCCGAGATCCTCGTCGGCGACTTCCGTGTAGACGGCCATGTCAGTTCCGCATCATTCGGCCGCGTTCTGCGCGGGCGCCGGGGCATTGGGGGCGGCAGTCGAGGACGCGGCCGATTTGGCGGCGGCGACCGCACGCAGTTCGCGCGGAACGGCGAAGGAGATGGTCTCCTCGGCGGTACGGACCTCTTCCACCGCCACGTCGAAATGGGTGGCGAAGGCGTCGATGATCTCCTCCACCAGCACCTCGGGCGCGGAGGCGCCGGCGGCGATGCCGAGGCGGGAGATGCCGGCGAAGTCGCGCCAGTCGATGTCGCTCGCGCGCTGGATCAGCACGGCGCGCGGACAGCCGGCTCGCTCCGCCACCTCGCGCAGGCGCTGGGAGTTCGACGAGTTCGGCGCCCCGACGACGATCATCGCATCCACGGCCGGCGCGACCGCCTTCACGGCTTCCTGCCGGTTGGTGGTGGCGTAGCAGATATCGTCCTTGTGGGGCGCGGCGATGGTCGGGAAGCGCTCCTGGAGCACGGCGACAATATCGCGGGTGTCGTCCACGGACAGCGTCGTCTGGGTGATCCAGGCGAGATTGTCGGGATCGCGCGCGACGAGCCTGCGGGCGTCGTCGACCGTCTCCACAAGAGACACGGTTCCCGGCGGCAACTGGCCCATTGTGCCGACGACTTCCGGGTGGCCGGTGTGCCCGATCAGCACGACCTCCCGGCCCCGCCGGTACTGGATTTCGGCTTCCTTGTGGACCTTGGAAACGAGGGGGCAGGTCGCATCCAGCACGAACAGATTGCGCCGCTCCGCCGCTTCGGGCACCGACTTGGGCACGCCGTGGGCGGAAAAGATCACGGGCTGCTCGGTCGGCGGAATCTCGTGAAGCTCCTCCACGAACACCGCGCCCTTCCGCTTCAGGGATTCCACGACATACTTGTTGTGGACGATCTCGTGGCGGACGTAGACGGGCGCGCCGTACCGCTCCAGCGCGAGTTCCACGATCTGGATGGCGCGGTCGACACCGGCGCAGAAGCCCCGCGGCGCGCACAGCAGCACCGACAGCGCCGGGCGTCCGGCGGCGTCGTGCATGGCGCCGGCGAGCGGCCCTGCCTTGGCGGTGATTTCGGTCGACATCGTTGCTCGTCCGGAAATGGCCTCGGGGTCCGCGGGCGAGCGGCCCGCAGACGTCGACGCCCGCAATAGAGGAACCGGGTGGGGCGAAGTCAAGGCACAGCGCTGCATGGGCCGCTCGCGTCCGCTCCGCCTCGGCAGGCGGCACATCGGACACCGGCACGATGCGCGCGCCGCGACGCCGGTTCACCTGCCCGAATTGGGTAGCATGGCGCCGCCTGCCCCATTGTCCGCTCCGGCGGCCGCCGATACCACCATCAACGGGGGCGACGGTGCGGGGAGAGACGGCGCAGGATCTCGTGCGGCGAGAGCCGTAGGCCGGGAGCGCGATCGTCGCGCGATTTCATCCGCCCGGCAGGCGATGTGCAGCCGGGCGAAACGGTTTTCGCGGACGGTGCTGCGTCATCATTAAGGCGCGCTTTTCAGCAAAAGATCGGGCGTCCGGCCGGCGACATGATTAATCTGGCTCCGTCCGCGCAAGCGGCTCCGTCACCTGCAATTCCCGGCCTTCGGACAGTCCTTTCGAAAAGGTGCCCAGATGAACAAGACAACAAGAAGCACGGCCGCCCGGATCGCGGTTGCCCTGAGCCTTCTCGCGACCCCGGCGCTGCTGGCGCCCGTGGCGGCGACAGCGGCCGAATCGGCCACGGCGGCGCCCACGACCAAGGCCTTCGTGGACACGGCGGCGCCCGCCAACAAGTTCGAGATCGTCTCCAGCCAGATCGCGCTGCAGAAGACGACCAATCCCGAGATCGTGGCCTTCGCCAAGAAGATGATCCACGACCACACCCAGATCGGCACGGCGTTCGTCGCCGCGCTCGCCAAGTCCAAGACCGGCCTGAAGCCGCCGGCCGGCCTCGGCCCCGACATCGACGCGACCATCGCGCGTCTGAAGTCGGAGACGGGCGTCACCTTCGAGAAGGACTACATCGCCGCACAGACGGCCGGCCACAAGGCCGCGGTCGGGCTCTTCAAGGGCTATGCCGAAGGTGGCGAGAATCCCGAGCTGAAGGCGTTCGCGGCGAAGACCCTGCCGACCATCGAGATGCACTACCACATGTGCATGGAGCTCGAGAAACTGAAGCTCTGATCCCGGGTCACGTTGGATCACCCGGCGGAACCGTTCGCACCGGCCGGCCATCGGCCGGTGCGAGACCCTCGTGACGGCAGCGCCGCGACCAGCTATCAATCTGCCTCCGCCTTCGCCGCGCGATTGCGCGGGACGCTTCGCCGCTACAGCCGGCGTCGCGCCCCAATGGGCTTGAGACCGGGTCGCCGACCTGTGATCAAGGCCAGACAACGCCGGACGTGGTGGCGATTCGATAAGGAACGAAAGTTCCGCCGGAGACGAGGGAAGAGGTCGCCGATGATGCCGAAGCCGTTCGCCGCGTTCCCGTCCCGCCTCGCCGCCGCGGCGGCGATCGGCGCCACGCTGCTGCTCGCCGGATGCGGCAGCGGCGGCTGGTTGCAGGAAACGGCGGATTCCCCGCTCGGCCAGTTCTTCCGCGGCACCTCGGAACCGCCCAAGACCCTTGCGCCCGAACTGATGGCGCCGGTTGTGAAGTGCCCGCCGGTCACCATGCGCGACGGCTCGCAGACGTTCGCGGTCTATGACGGCGGCCGCGAAGGCGACGCCATGTCGCTGCGCTACCAAGGCACCATCGCCGACACGGCGCGCGAGTGCAGCTTCTCCGGCGGCCAGCTCACGCTGAAGGTC
Organism: Pseudomonadota bacterium; assembly: GCA_023442215.1. Taxonomy (GTDB): domain Bacteria; phylum Pseudomonadota; class Alphaproteobacteria; order Rhizobiales; family Segnochrobactraceae; genus Pseudoxanthobacter. The sequence continues at coordinate 6,482 of JAEZMP010000496.1, read as the reverse complement.
GGCGTCGCCGGCCGCGTGCTCACCGGGCCGAAGGGCGGCCCGGGCAGCATCACCATGCCGGTGCGGATCACGGTCGCCGACGGCCAGGACCAGACGCTCTATTCCAAGCTGTTCCAGGTGAAGCAGTCGATCCCGGGCACCGACGCCGTCGGCTGGGTGCTGGTGCAGGACCAGATCGTGGTGCCCGCGCGCGACGATCTCGTGATCTTCGTCGGCTTCGACGACGGTGGCGCGGCGAAGAAGCGCCGGGCTGCGCTGAAGGCCGCCCAGGACGCCCCGCTCGACGCGGGCGGCGGCAGCGACAGCGGCGGCGCCGCGAACGCGCCGCTCGATCCGTGATCCCAGCGGGTTCGGTGAGCGGCACTTGCCGCAGGACCCTGCTGATTTGACAGGCACCGGCCGTTGACATCCCGGCGGCCGGGGCCCATGAGTGGCTTCAGTCGGGCATCGTCGCGGCCCGCACCGTTCGGTTTCGGTTCGTCCGGCCGAACGGGTACGTCCCTCGCGGGAGAGACCGCGCCTGACGCATCCCGGCATTCCGGGAGATGACAGGTGCGGCGCCGAAGGAGCAACCGCCCCGGAAACTCTCAGGCAAAGAGGACCGCATGGGGACGAGCGACGCTCTGGAAAGCAGCCGAAGGCCGATGAGGCCCGCCGGCTCACCGAAGGAGTAACCGGCACGGATCGATCGATCCGGGTTCGGGAAATCTCTCAGGTTCTGCGACAGAGGGGGCGTGGAAGATCCGGCCGGCGATTTGCATCGCCGGCAAGTTCGCTCCGCGTTCCAACCTCGCAGCAGGACCATCATGGCCGACAGCCCCTCCAAGGATGCCTCCACCGACGTGAGCCCGGCTGCCGCCGAAGCGCTCCTGTCAACGCCGCTTCATGACGTCCACGTCGCCGCGGGCGCCAAGATGGTGCCGTTCGCCGGCTACTCCATGCCGGTGCAATATCCCCTCGGCGTGCTCGGCGAGCACCTGTGGACCCGCGAGAACGCCGGCCTGTTCGACGTCTCGCACATGGGCCAGGCGTTCCTCTCCGGACCCGACTGGGAGACGACGGCCCGGGCGCTCGAGGCCCTTGTCCCTGCCGATATCCTAGGCCTCGGTCACGGCCGCCAGCGCTACAGCCAGTTGCTCGCCGACGACGGCGGCATCATCGACGACCTGATGGTCACCCGCCCGCTGACCGGCAACCCGGGCATGCTGATGCTCGTGGTCAACGCCTCGCGCAAGGCGATCGATTTCGCCCACCTGAAGGCACGCCTGCCCGCCGATGTCGCACTGGTGGAGGCTCCGGATCGGGCGCTCGTCGCGCTTCAGGGTCCGAAGGCCGAGGCGGTGATGGCGAAGCTCTCGCCCGAGGCCGCCGCGCTCGCCTTCATGGGTGCCGCGCCTGCGACTGTCGGCGGCATCGCCGTTCACGTCAGCCGCTCGGGCTATACCGGCGAGGATGGGTTCGAGATTTCCGTCGCTTCCGGAAATGCCGTCGAACTCTGGAACGCGCTCCTGTCGGACGAGGCCGTGAAGCCCATCGGCCTCGGCGCCCGCGATTCGCTTCGCCTCGAAGCCGGTCTCTGCCTCTACGGCCACGACATCGACGAGACCACGAGCCCGATCGAGGCCGCGCTCAACTGGTCGATCGCCAAGCGCCGCCGCACGGACGGCGGCTTTCCCGGCGCCGCGCGGATACAGCGCGAGCTTGCCGAGGGACCGGCGCGGCTCAGGGTCGGCATCAGGCCGGACGGCCGCGCGCCGGCCCGCGAGGGCACCGAGATCCGGATGCCCGGCGGCGCCACGATCGGCGTCATCACCTCCGGCGGTTTTGGCCCCTCGGTCGGCGGCCCGGTGGCGATGGGTTATGTCGAGCGCCCGTTCGCGGCCGTCGGCACGGCGGTCGAACTGGTCGTGCGCGGCAAGCCGCTGCCGGCCACCGTGGCCGCGATGCCCTTCGTGCCCAACCGCTACAAGCGCTGAGCGAAGCCCGCGCCGCGATGCCGCCTCGCGGCGGCGGCGCGGGGCTTGCATGATGCTTCGGGAGCCGGCGGAACGGCTCCCTGTCCAGCTTCAATCCCGGGCCCGCCCGCCCGCGAATCCCGCGCCTTCATCGTATTTGCAGCACCGCTTGCAGGGGAAACCAACATGAGCGTCCTGTTCACGCCCGACCACGAGTGGCTCAAGATCGAGGGCGACGTCGCCACGGTCGGCATCACCACCTATGCCCAGAGCCAGCTCGGCGACGTGGTGTTCGTGGAGCTGCCGGGGATCGGCCGCAGCTTCAACAAGGGCGATGACGCCGCCGTCGTCGAATCCGTCAAGGCCGCCAGCGAGGTCTATGCGCCGGTTTCGGGCGAGGTTGTGGAGGCCAACACCGCGCTTCCCGATGCGCCGCAGACCGTCAACGAGGCCCCCGAGGGCGACGGCTGGTTCTTCAAGATCCGCCTCGCCGACAAGGCCGAGCTCGACGAACTGATGGATCAGGCCGCCTACCAGGCCTATCTCGACACCCTCTGAGCAGGAGCCGTGCGATGGCATCGGATCGTTCGGCAACCGGCGGCAGGCGGTCTCACACGGCCTCGTTCACCGCGACGGTGACATGGCGCCGCGACGAGGGCGAGGCGTTCGTCGACAACCGTTACGGCCGCGGCCATCTCTGGCGGTTCGACGGTGGCATCGAGGTGCCGGCCTCCTCGGCACCGTCGAGCGTGCCGCTGCCGCTGTCGCGCGCCGATGCCGTCGACCCCGAGGAAGCGCTCGTCGCGGCGACGTCGAGCTGCCACATGCTGTTCTTCCTTGCCTTCGCGGCGCGGGAGAAGCTGTGCATCGACCTCTATGACGACGCAGCGACCGGCACTCTCGCCCGCCGCGACGATGGCCGCATCGCGATGACCGAGATCCGGCTCAGGCCGCGCGTGGTGTTTTCCGGGCAGAACCGCCCCGATGCCGACCTCATCGCGCGGCTGCACCATGAGGCCCACGAGGCCTGCTACATCGCGAACTCGATCACGGCTCAAGTCGTGGTCGAGACCGTCGCACCGGAATTTGCCTGAACCGAAGTCCACTGGAGCCGTCCGGACCATGCGTTACCTGCCGCTCACCGACGCCGACCGGGGTGACATGCTCGCCGCCATCGGCGTTTCCTCGGTCGACGACCTGTTCGCCGACATCCCGGCCGACAAGCGGCTCGACGGCCTCGTCGACCTGCCGCGCGCGAAGAGCGAAATGGAGGTGGAGCGCACGCTCGGCCGCCTCGCTGCCCGCAATGTCGCCGCCGGCTCGGTGCCGTTCTTCGTCGGGGCCGGTGCCTATCGCCACCATGTCCCGGCAAGCGTGGACCATCTGATCCAGCGCTCGGAATTCCTGACGTCCTACACGCCCTACCAGCCAGAAATCGCCCAGGGCACCCTGCAGGTGCTGTTCGAGTTCCAGACCCAGGTGGCGCGGCTGACCGGCATGGAGGTGGCGAACGCCTCGATGTACGACGGCTCCACCGGCACCGCCGAGGCGGTGCTGATGGCCCACCGCGTGACGAAGCGGCGCAAGGCGGTGCTGGCCGGCGGCCTGCATCCGCATTATCGCGAGGTCGTGGAGACGCTGAGCCGCATCGCCGGCGACGAGGTCGTGACCCTGCCGGCCGATCCGACGGCGAGCGAGGACCTGCTTGCCGCCATCGACGGCACCGTCTCCTGCGTCGTCGTGCAGACGCCCTCGTTCTACGGCCACCTGATCGATCTCGCCGCGGTCGCCGAGAAGGCGCACGCTGTCGGCGCACTCCTCATCGCCGTCGTGACCGAAGTGGTTTCGCTCGGCGCCGTCGAAGCGCCCGGAGCGCTCGGGGCGGACATCGTGGTGGCCGAGGGGCAGTCCATCGGCAATCCCCTCACCTTCGGCGGCCCCTATGTCGGGCTGTTCGCCACCCGCGACAAGTTCGTGCGCCAGATGCCCGGCCGTCTCTGCGGCGAGACCGTGGACGCCGACGGCACACGCGGGTTCGTGCTGACGCTCTCGACCCGCGAGCAGCACATCCGCCGTGACAAGGCGACCTCGAACATCTGCACCAATTCGGGCCTGTGCGCGCTCGCGTTCTCGATCCACATGACGCTTCTCGGCGAAACCGGCCTGAAGCGCCTCGCCGCGCTCAACCATGCCGCCGCCTGCGACCTTGCCGACCGGCTTGCGGCGGTTCCGGGCGTCACGATCCTCAACGAGACCTTCTTCAACGAGTTCACGATCCGCGTGCCCGGCGATGCCTCCGCCGTGGTCGAGAAGCTCGCGGAGAAGGGCGTGCTCGGCGGCGTTCCGGTCTCGCGGCTGGAGCCCGGCAAGCCGGAGCTTGCCGACCTCATCGTGGTGGCGGCGACGGAGACAACCACGGACGACGATCGCGCGGCGTTCGCGACCGCGCTGGCGGAGGTGCTGGCATGACCGTCCGCGCCGCCGCCTTCCGCGCATCCGCTGCCGCCACTGAAAGCCTCGTTCTCGCCGGAGCCACGTCATGCTGAACCGCCAGGGTCGTCCCTCCCGCCCCGAGGACACCGGCTCTACCGAAGCCGTCCACACCTTCACCGGCAATCGCGGCCTCCAGATCGAGGAGCCGCTGCTGTTCGAGGTCGGCCGGACCGACGTCACCGGCGTCGACCTGCCGGAGGCGCCGGCAACCAAGGGGAGCCGTCTCGGCGGCCTCGGCCGCAAATCGGCGATCGGCCTGCCCGGCCTGACGGAGCCGGAGACGATGCGCCATTATGTGCGCCTGTCGCGGCAGAACCACGCGATCGACCTCGGCACCTACCCGCTCGGCTCGTGCACCATGAAGCACAACCCGCGCCTCAACGAGCGGATGGCGCGCCTGCCCGGCTTCGCCGACATCCACCCGCTGCAGCCCACCTCCACGGTGGCCGGCGCGCTCGACCTGATGAAGCAACTGTCCCACTGGCTGCTGACGATGACCGGCATGGAAGCCGTCGCGCTCAGCCCGAAGGCCGGCGCCCACGGCGAGCTCTGCGGCATGGTGGCGATCAAGGCCGCCATCGAAGCCCGGGGCGAGACGCGCTCGGTGGTGCTGGTGCCGGAATCGGCCCATGGCACCAACCCCGCGACCGCAGCCCTGATCGGCTACAAGGTGGTGCCGGTGCCGGCACGTCCCGACGGCACGGTCGACCCCGCAGAGGTGAAGGCCCGGCTTTCGCCGGACGTCGCCGCGATCATGCTGACGAACCCGAACACCTGCGGCCTGTTCGAACGCGACGTGGTGGAGATCGCCGACGCCGTCCACGCGGCCGGCGCGTTCTTCTACGGCGACGGCGCCAACTTCAACGCCATCGTCGGCAAGGTGAAGCCGGGCGATCTCGGCATCGACGCCATGCACATCAACCTGCACAAGACCTTCTCGACGCCCCACGGCGGCGGCGGGCCGGGCGCGGGGCCGGTGGTGCTGTCGAAGGCGCTGGCGCCGTTCGCGCCGCTGCCGTTCATCCGCGTCGAGGACGGCCAGCCCGTGCTCATCGAGAACGAGGCGGATGCCGCCACGGGCGAGCATCCGTTCGGCCGCCTCACCGCGTTCCACGGCCAGATGGGCATGTATGTCCGCGCGCTCTCCTACATGCTGTCCCACGGCGCGGACGGGCTGCGGCAGGCCTCGGAAGATGCGGTGCTGTCGGCGAACTATATCCGCGCCCGTCTTTCCGACCTGTTCCACGCCCCGTTCGGCGACCGGCCCTGCATGCACGAGGCGCTGTTCGACGACTCCTCCTTCGAAGGCACCGGCGTGACCACGCTCGACTTCGCCAAGGCTATGATCGACGAGGGCTATCACCCGATGACCATGTATTTCCCGCTGGTCGTTCACGGGGCAATGCTGATCGAGCCGACCGAGTCGGAATCGCGCGCGCATCTCGACCTGTTCATCGGGGCCCTGCGCGATCTCGCCATGCGCGCCAAAGCCGGGGAGGCCGACGCCTTCCGCGCCGCGCCGCAGCTGGCGCCGCGCCGCAGACTCGACGAGACCCGCGCGGCGCGCTCGCCGAAGCTGGTCTGGAAAGAGCCCGCGCCCGCCGAGGCCGCTGAATAAACGTACGACGAGCGGCCGGGGCAATGATAAGCCACCGGCCGCTCGTCAATATTTTGCAAGATACTGCAATATTCTGAAATAAAATTACAGCTTTAGCCGCATTGAAGGCCCGAATTCACCTCCCTATGATCGCAACGTCGTGTCAGCGCATGGGGGAGCTATCGTGCGTCTTCGCAATGTCATCACATGTACGCTGATCATCGCGGGCATGACGATCGGGATTGCCGCTCATGATCCTGCGCACGCAGCCGGGAACGATTCGACCGTTCCGTTCGGCTCGTGGACCTTCTTCAGCCGGCCCGACCCGCAGACGAAGAAGACGGAATACACCGTCTACAACAAGGCGAAGGGTGAGGAGAACGTCGGCTTCATGCTGACGTGCAGCGACAAGACGTTGAACGTCTATCTGTTCGACG
>JAEZMP010000488.1 GCA_023442215.1 Pseudomonadota bacterium | reverse complement strand
GTCTTGAGGGCATGGATCTGGTGCCGGAAGTCACCAGCGGTCAGAGCTACAACTGGGATCAGACTGCGTGGGTCTGGAACCAGGGCTATGGGCGCAACGAAAATCCCGAGTTTCACGTCGTCGCTATCGACTATGGCCTGAAGCTCAACATCCTGCGTTGCCTGGCTTCGGCCGGATGCCGCGTCACGGTGCTGCCCGCCAACGCCACGGCCGATGACATCCTGGAGCGCAAGCCCGATGGCGTGTTCCTGTCGAACGGTCCGGGCGATCCGGCTGCGACGGGTGAATATGCCGTGCCTGCGATCCAGAAGGTGGTGGCATCCGGTTTGCCGGTGTTCGGCATCTGCCTCGGCCACCAGATGCTCGGCATCGCGCTCGGCGGCAAGACGGTGAAGATGCACCAGGGCCACCACGGCGCCAACCACCCGGTCAAGGACCACACCACCGGCAAGGTCGAGATCACCTCGATGAACCACGGCTTCGCGCTCGACCGCGATAGCCTGCCGGCCGAGGTGGAGGAAACCCACGTCTCGCTGTTCGACGGTTCGAACTGCGGCGTGCGCCTCAAGGACAGGCCGGTGTTCTCGGTGCAGTACCACCCCGAGGCCTCGCCCGGCCCGCGCGACAGCCACTATCTGTTCGACCGCTTCGTCGGCCTGATCGAAGAACACAAGAAGGCCGGCTGAGCCGGTTCCCACCGGGCGACGCATCCGCCCGGCGGGACACCACGTAGCACCCGATCGAAATAGAGCCGCCCGATCCGAAAGGCCGGCCGCCCCCGCGGTCGGCCTTTCTTCATGACGGTCCGGTTTCGCTCGTCGAGGCCGCCTGCGGCGCCAGCATGGCGGCCCGCGCCGTGGCGTAGCGCAGCCACAGGCCGAAGAAGCGCCCGATGAAGATGCCGACCACGAGGCCGGTCATGATGGCGTCGATCCCCCAGTAGCCCATCGTGAAGCGGGCATAGCGGTCCGCCGCGTCCCAGGCGCCGAGCAGATACTTGCCGGTGAAGACGACGGCCACGGCGAGAAGCGTCAGCGGGCTGCCCGACAGCACCACCGTTCCCGGCCGCTGGCCGGCCGCGACCCGACCGCGCAGCGAGACCGCGTAGCCGGCGACGCAGCCGGCGGCCGTCGCCGCGCAGAACATCACGACGACCCGCCAGTTGAACGAGAACAGCACGATCACGCTGTAGAGGCCCCAGGCGCAGAACAGCAGCGGCACGACGGCAAGCTTCGTGAACGGCATGGTGCGCGCACGCAGGCCCACCGCGCCCCGCCCGATGATCACGACGAAGACGACGAACAGCCACCACGGCGTTTCGTTGAGGCCGACCAGAACGGCGTTCATGTGCCTCCGCAGGGGTTTGCGCGGCGGGCCGTCAGGCCGGGTCGCCCCCGCCTTCGCCCGTCTTCAACACGCCGGCGGCCTCGAGTCGCTCGACGATGGCGCGAATATCGCGCGCGCGGATTTCGTCGAGCTTGTCATGCAGCGCCATGATCTCGAGTTCGGCCTTCAGGTTGACCTCGTAATCGTGCGCCGCCTCCAGCCGGTCCTTCTGGGCCTGCCGGTTCTGCGACATCATGATGATCGGCGCCTGCACCGCCGCCACCAGCGACAGCACCAGGTTCAGGAACACGAAGGGATAGGGATCGAACGCGCCGACCCAGAGAGTGAGGACGAGGGTGTTCAGGATCACCCACACCACGATGACGACGCCGAAGCCGATGATAAAGCCCCACGAGCCGCCGACCTCGGCGACCTGGTCGGCGAGGCGCTCGCCGAAGCTGCGCGACGAATCGAACTCGACGGAAAGGTCGCGGGAAACCGCGTGCCGCTTCGCCATGCGGCGGATCAGGCGCTTTTCCTGCGGCGTCAGGTCGGAGATGCCCATCTCGAGCAGCCGGTGGGCGAACTCCCGCACCGCGCTCTCCATGCCGTCGTCGCCGGCAACCGCCCTCGCCGGCCGGTCGGCCGCCGCGGTACCCGCGGCCGCCGTCGCGCCCGGCGATGGGGAGGATTCAGGCTCTGCGTTCACCATGGTCGTCTCGATCGCGCCTCGGGCATCGTCGCCCCGGGACCGCACCCGCCCGGGGAGCCGGCATTATGCCACCTCTTTCGACGCCGGCGCGACGTCCCTGCGGCCGGACGGACCCTACTGACCGGCAGGACCGGGCGCACCCGCCCGGCCGGACCCCGCGACCGGATGGCGCGGCAGCGCCCCGGGCAGGGGCTGCGGTTCCGTCACGCGCCCCGCATTGGCCGCCTACAGCGATTTGGCGTCAAGCGTGTTGCAGGCGGAAAGCTTGCCCGCATCGAAGCCGGCCTTGAACCACCGTGCCCGCTGGGCGGCGGTGCCGTGGGTGAAGCTGTCCGGCACCACATAGCCCTGCGATCGCTTCTGCAGCGTGTCGTCGCCGATCTGGTGGGCGGCGTTCAGCGCCTCGTCGATGTCGCCCGCCTCCAGATTGCCCGCCGCGGCCGCACGGTTCGCCCAGATGCCCGCGAAGCAGTCTGCCTGCAGTTCGATGCGCACCGACATGGCGTTGGCGTCCGCCTGCGAAAGCCGGCCGCGCATGGCGTTGAACTGCGGCAGGATGCCGAGCTGGTTCTGGACGTGGTGGCCGACCTCGTGGGCGATGACATAGGCGTCGGCGAAGTCGCCGGCCGCGTTGAAGCGCCGGGCCATCTCCTGGAAGAAATCCATGTCGAGATAGATCTTCTGGTCGTTCGGGCAATAGAACGGACCCGCCGCCGCGCTCGCCTGCCCGCAGGCCGAAGCGATGCGGCCGGAAAAGAGCACGAGCCGCGGCTCCTCATAGGTGCGCCCGGCGGCGCCGAACAGGCTGTGCCAGACGTCCTCCGTGTCGGCGAGCACGACGCGCACGAACTGCTTCATCTCTTCCTCGGTGGCCGGCGCGCCCTCGCCGCCCGGCACGAAGCCGCTTTCCCCGGTGCTGCTGCCGACCGTGGTGCCCGGCCGGCTGTCATCGAGGCCCTCGAGAAGCGTCAGCGGATTGATGCCGAGGAACCAAAGCACGATCAGGATGACGATCAGGCCGCCGATGCCGATGCGGCCACCGCCGCCGCCTCCGCCAGTCGGGATGCGGAAGCCGCCCCTCGGGGCGCCGCCCCCGAAGCCGCCGCCGAAACCTCCGCCGAACCCGCCGGAAGCGCCACGCTGGTCCTCGACATTGTCGCTTCCGCGCCGCCCACGCCACTTCATCGCCGTCGTCTCCCGTGCCGGTGCACACTGTCGCTGTTCATGATTGCCGTCGTCGCCCCCGATTTCGCGCCTGCGGCGATATCGCCGCCGGCTGCACGCATCGCTGCCGCGACGCCCAGGCCCTTTGCGGTCGGGCGCAATATCCCCTATAAGCCCGCGAACGCCGAACCCTTCACTGACCAGCATTCCGGCGCCTGACGGTTCAAAAACCGCCGGCGCCGCGGATCGACGCGGGCCGCCATGCCGAAACGTACCGACATCAAAACCATCCTCATCATCGGGGCTGGACCGATCGTGATCGGACAGGCCTGTGAATTCGACTATTCCGGCACACAGGCCTGCAAGGCGCTGAAGGCCGAGGGGTACCGGATCGTCCTGGTCAATTCCAATCCGGCGACGATCATGACGGACCCGGATCTGGCCCACGCAACCTACATCGAGCCGATAACGCCCGAAGTGGTCGCAAAGATCATCGAAAAGGAGCGCCCCGATGCGCTTCTGCCCACGATGGGCGGCCAGACCGCGCTGAACTGCGCGCTGTCGCTGAAAAAGATGGGCGTGCTCGACAAGTTCAATGTCGAGATGATCGGCGCCACGGCCGAGGCCATCGACAAGGCCGAGGACCGCGAGCTGTTCCGCGAGGCCATGACCAAGATCGGGCTGGAGACGCCGCGCTCGGCGCTCGCCCACAATCTGACCGAGGCGCTGGCCGCCTTCGACGATATCGGCCTGCCTTCGATCATCCGGCCCTCGTTCACGCTCGGCGGCACCGGCGGCGGCATCGCCTACACCAAGGCCGAGTTCATCGAGATCGTGGAACGGGGCGTCGACGCCTCGCCCACCAGCGAAGTGCTGATCGAGGAATCGGTGCTCGGCTGGAAGGAATACGAGATGGAGGTCGTCCGCGATCGCGACGACAACTGCATCATCGTCTGCTCCATCGAGAATATCGATCCGATGGGCGTCCACACCGGCGATTCGATCACGGTCGCCCCGGCGCTGACGCTGACGGACAAGGAATACCAGATCATGCGCGACGCCTCGCTGGCGGTGCTGCGCGAGATCGGGGTGGAAACCGGCGGCTCCAACGTGCAGTTCGCGGTCAACCCGGCCGACGGCCGGCTGATCGTCATCGAGATGAACCCGCGCGTGTCGCGTTCCTCGGCGCTGGCCTCGAAGGCGACGGGTTTCCCGATAGCCAAGATCGCCGCCAAGCTCGCGGTCGGCTACACCCTCGACGAACTGGCCAACGACATCACCGGCGGCGCGACGCCGGCTTCGTTCGAGCCGACCATCGACTACGTGGTCACCAAGATCCCGCGCTTCGCGTTCGAAAAGTTCCCCGGCGCGTCGAACACCCTGACCACCGCCATGAAGTCGGTCGGCGAGGTGATGGCGATCGGGCGCACCTTCGCCGAATCGCTGCAGAAGGCGCTGCGCGGCCTCGAGACGGGGCTGACCGGCCTCGACGAGATCGAGATTCCCGGCCTCGGCCAGGGTGACGACAAGAACGCCATCCGCGCCGCGCTCGGCACGCCGACGCCCGACCGGCTGCTGATCGTCGCCCAGGCGATGCGTCACGGCTTCACGGTGGAGGAAATCCACGAGGCCTGCCACATCGACCCGTGGTTCCTGGAGCAGATCGAGGCGATCATCGCCACGGAAGCCAAGGTGCGCGCGCTCGGCCTGCCGAAGACCGCCGCCCCGCTGCGCGGCCTCAAGGCGATGGGCTTCTCCGACTCGCGCCTCGGCCGCCTCGGCGGCGTAGGCGAGGCCGATGTCGCCGCGCTGCGCCGCGAGCTCGGCGTCCGCCCGGTCTTCAAGCGCATCGATACCAGCGCGGCCGAGTTCGCCTCGCCCACCGCGTACATGTACTCGACCTACGAGGTGCCGTTCGCCGGCGCCCCGGTTTCCGAGGCGCGGCCCTCGGACAAGCGCAAGGTCGTTATCCTCGGCGGCGGTCCGAACCGCATCGGCCAGGGCATCGAGTTCGACTATTGCTGCTGCCACGCCTCCTTTGCCCTCCGCGACGAGGGCATCGAGGCGATCATGATCAACTGCAACCCGGAGACGGTCTCGACCGACTACGACACCTCGGACCGGCTCTATTTCGAGCCTTTGACCGCCGAGGACGTGCTGGAAATCCTCCATGCCGAGCAGGAGAAGGGCACGCTGCACGGCGTCATCGTCCAGTTCGGCGGCCAGACCCCGCTCAAGCTCGCCGACGCGCTGGAGCGCGCGGGCATCCCGATCCTCGGCACCTCGCCCGATGCGATCGACCTCGCCGAGGACCGCGACCGCTTCCAGAAGCTTTTGCACAAGCTGAACCTCACCCAGCCGAAGAATGGCATCGCCTGGTCGGTCGAGCAGGCGCGCACCGTCGCCTCCGAGCTCTCCTTCCCGCTGGTCGTGCGCCCGTCCTACGTGCTCGGCGGCCGCGCCATGCAGATCATCCACGACGAGGGCATGCTGCAGTCCTACCTGCTCGACACCGTGCCCGGCCTGGTGCCGGAGGACATCAAGCAGAAATATCCCAACGACAAGACCGGCCAGATCAACACGCTGCTCGGCAAGAACCCGCTGCTCTTCGACACCTACCTGTCGGGCGCCATCGAGGTCGACGTCGACTGCCTCTGCGACGGCAAGGATGTCTTCGTCTCCGGCATCATGGAGCATATCGAGGAGGCCGGCATCCACTCGGGCGACTCGGCCTGCTCGCTGCCGGTCCATTCGCTTTCGCCGGAAATGGTCGACGAGCTTGAGCGCCAGACCGGCGCGCTTGCCCGCGCGCTCGATGTCGGCGGCCTGATGAACGTGCAGTACGCCATCAAGGACGGCGTCATCTACGTCCTCGAAGTGAACCCCCGGGCTTCACGCACCGTGCCCTTCGTCGCCAAGACCATCGGCAGCCCGATCGCCAAGATCGCGGCGCGCATCATGGCCGGCGAGGCGCTCGACGACGCCTTCGCCCATTACGGGCCGAAGCCCGACCCGAAGAACCCCGGCCAC
>JAEZMP010000320.1 GCA_023442215.1 Pseudomonadota bacterium | reverse complement strand
GATTTCCGATGCGTGGTTTCACCGTGTCAAAGCCGCGACGCGCGATCTCGTCAAGCTTTGCGGCGGCGTGGCGCGAGCCGGCGAGATCGCGGCGGCCAGTACCTCCGCCATCAGCCGGTGGCAGCACGCGGGGCAGGAGGACATCATTCCCATCCCCGCCGTGCTTGCCCTCGAAACCGAGTGCGGCGTGCCGTGCGTCACCTCCGCCATGGCCGGACTGCAGGGGCGCTCGCTGACGGACCCGGATGCGGAGGGCAGCGCAGCGGACACCGCGGCGTTGGCGCGGCTCGGCGCCGAGGCGGCGCGGGCGCACGCCGAGATGATGATCGTTTCAGCGCAGGCCCACGCCGACGGCGTCGTGACCCCGGCCGAGGCGGAGCAGATCGACCGCGCGGCGGCTGAAGCCGAGGCGGCGCTTGCGGCCAAGCGGCGGGCTCTGGCGACGGCGAAAGCCGGCGCTGGCCTGAGGGCGGTGAAGTGATGGGCACGGCGTTGGCGCTGTTCGCCGCGCGCGGCTGCGACCCGCTGTTCGAGGCGCTGGCGCGCGACGCGCCACGCGCATCGGGCGGTGTCGTGCTCGGGTTCGACGGGGCGCCGGTTCCCGGGGCGGACGAGGCGGCGGCTGACGCGGGCGGGCCGGACGGGACATATCTTCCGCCTGGCCGCCGCATCCTGGTCGAGGAAGCCGCGGCGGCCGGCGTGAGCGTCACCGAACTGGTGTCGGTCTCGCGCCAGCGCGCGCTTGTGCTGGTGCGCCATCGGGCGATGTACCGAATGGCGGTGGAGACCGAGCTTTCCACGCCCCAGATCGGCCGGGTGTGCGGCCGTCGCGACCACACATCGGTGCTTTACGGCATCGCGAAGCATTGCGAGCGCAATGGCCTGCGCCTGCCGCGCGCGATGACGACGACGATCGCGCAGCGGAGGCCGACGGGGTGGTGAAGTGCAACATCATCGTGGGCGACGTGCTCGACGTGCTCTCGGATCTGCCCGCCGACCATTACGATTGCGTGGTGACGAGCCCGCCTTATTGGGGGCTGCGCGATTATGGCGTCGCCGGTCAGATCGGGCTTGAGCCGAGCCTCGGCGAGCATCTGGACGTGATGGTGCGGGTGTTTCGCGCCGTGCGGCGGGTGCTGAAGCCGAGCGGGACGTTGTGGCTGAATTACGGGGATTGCTATGCCGCTGCGCCGAACGGACGTTCCGCGGCGGATACCAAGGCTGTTGGCGCGGACGACCGGACCTTTCGGGACAAACCGATTTCGACCGTCGGGCCGATCCACCCGCCGGAGACGGGCAACCCCTTTCCCGCCGTGCCGCGCCGTGGCGGGGGCAACGCGCCGGCCGGTCCGGTTTATGTGCCGGCCTATGAGCGGACGGCTCGGGTGGGCCAGTCCGATAATCTCGGGTCGACGGCGGCGGCGCATGGTGGGCGGATCGTTGGCGGCGGGCAGCTGAAGCCGCGCGACCTCTGCATGATCCCCAACCGCCTCGCCATCGCCCTGCAGGACGATGGGTGGTGGGTGCGCTCGGAAATCATCTGGGCAAAGCCCAATGCGATGCCGGACAGCAGCGGGCGCTTTCGGCCAGCGACGGCGCACGAGAAATGGTTTCTGCTGACGAAATCCGACGTCGTCGAATACTGGACGGCGCGCGACACGGGCGAGATTTCGGCGGCGCCGGACCTGAGCGAGCGGGTTGCGCTCCACGCGCTTGAGGAAGACGGCTCGCCGAAGATCGGAAATCGGTGGATCGGTCTGTCGCACTATTACAACGCGGCGGCGGTGCGGGTTGAGCGGGCAGGCAACGTCGACGCCAACGGCTTTCGCGGCGGCTCCTATGTGGATGGCGTACCCGGGCCACGGGCTGCCCGCGGCAACAAGCGGGCTGGGCAGAAGATGCCGGACGGATGGAACACCGGCCCCGGAGCGCACGGCAACTACCATCCGGAGGGGCGCGAGAAGGGCCGGACGGAAGACAAGCAGCGCGGCCATTCGCGCCGGCATGCCGGTTTCAGCGACCGTTGGGACGGGATGTCGAAGCCCGAACAGCAGCAGTCCGGCCGGCTGCTGCGCAACTATGAGCCCGCGCCGCTACCGGTGTGGTCGGTAGCGACGCGGGCCTTTCGCGATGCGCACTTCGCCACCTTCCCGCCCGAACTGGTCGAGCGGTGCCTCGCGGCGGGGTGCCCGCCCGGCGGGCGGGTGCTCGACCCCTTCGGGGGGGCTGGAACGGTCGGCATGGTCGCGGAAACGCGCGGGCTTGAATCGACCCTGATCGAACTCAACCCGGCTTACGCCGCCATGGCGCGCGCGCGGATCGATGCGCTTCATCAGGGGCCCGTCGAGCGGGCCGCGCGAAAGGCCGTCGCCGGCGATGCCGGCCCGCTGTTCGGGGGCGAGGGCACATGAGCCGGGTGCGATCACAGATCCTCGATGCCGATGACGATGCGCTTGCCGAGGACTTCGGCGGCGGCGGCGAGGCGATCCAGCTTGGTGGCGTGCTCAGGATCGAGGATGCGGCGCACCTCGTTCTCGCCAACCCCGAGGCGGGCGGCGAGCTCGGTCTTGCTGATATCCGCCGCCCGCCAAGCCGCGATGACCGCGAACTTCGCGGCGGCCAGCGGCGGCGGCGCGACGAGCCGCTCGCCCGGCAACGGTGCCGACGGCGCCGGGAAATCCGCGGCATCGTACACGTAGGTGGACAGGGCGGCCTCGAGCGCGTCTTCCGCCTGGGCCAGGGCTTCAGCCTCAGTCCAACCGGAGGTGATGAGGGGCGGGACGTCGCGGGCGCTGACACTGATCTTCCCATCCGGGCCCGGTTCGAGCGCGACGGGGTAGGCAAAGGCCTGGTGCATGGTCTGTCCTTCCTGCGGCGGATGGCGAGCGAAAGCCCCCCCTCAGAGAGGGGGGGTGATCCCGAGTTGTTTGAGGCATCGCTCTGCCTGGAATTCGGTGAAATCGCTTTGGACCGTGGTCCAGTGCTCTCCAACCTTTACCCTGTAGTGCGACCCCTTTCCCTTCGTTTGCAGCAGAAGAAAATCAAGCTGATTTTTTCTAGCGTACTTGCGAAGGTCACGGAGAAATTTCGCTCTATTCATCGGCCTCCTTGTTCGTTGTTTGTGATTATCTTATCGCACAAAAATGTGGGGCCCACAAGAGGGAAAAACACAGTTTTGTGCGAATTGGGGGCCGCTGATGCTTGATGCCGCGCTTGCTCTGGCCGGACGGGGATGGCGCGTTTTTCCGTGCGATCCGAACACAAAGCGCCCCTTGGTGCCGGCGGCATCGGCGCCGGGCGAGAAAGACGGCGGGCTTTGGCTGGGAACCGACGAGGCGCCCAAGCTGCGCGCATGGTGGCGCACGCGGCCGCGCGCGATGATCGCGGTGCGGACCGGGGCCGATTCCGGTATCTTCGTGCTGGATTTCGACCCTTTCGAAGGGGTGGGCCGACCGAAGACGGACCCTGAGACGGGTGAGGAAATCTCCTTCGCGGGGCTGTTGGCCGGGCTCGAGGACCAGATCGGCGAGCGGCTTCCCGCGACATTGACGAGCCTGACCCCCCGCGGCGGCCGGCACCTGCTGTTTCGCTGGGTTGGCGATGTGGGGCCTGACGGCCACGGCATCACCAACAGCCGCGGGGCGATACGGTCCCGCATGATCGATGTGCGCGGCGAAGGCGGGTACATCATTGCGCCGCCAAGCGTGCGGGCGGGGCCGAAGGCGGCAGAAGAGGGTTGCGATGGCGCGGCCTATTGCTGGCTCGATGCCGACGCCGAGATCGCGGCGGCGCCGGCGGCTCTGGTGGACCTCGTCTTGCGGCGCGGGCGCTTCGCGCGGCAGGTGGCCGGGAGCGGCGTGCCCACCTGGGGGCACGGTATGGCGGCCCGGGAGCCCGGCGCGCGGGTTGCCGCTGGCGATGCGGAAGCCGAAGCGGTGCGGCGCTATGGGCTCGCCGCGCTCGACCATGCCGTGCAGGATATCGCCACGGCCGCGCCGGGAACCCGAAACGAGACGATCAACAATCGATGTCTGTCGATCGGCCATCTCGTCGGCGCGGGGGCCATTTCCGAGGCGATCGCGCGGGCGGCCTTGACGGACGCGGCGGCGGCCCTGGGGCTGCCTGCAGGGGACAAGGCTTTCGGCGAGCGCGGCACGATCGCCCGGGCGTTGCGCGACGGAATGGCCGCGCCGGCGGACCTTTCGCATGTGCGTGACAAAGCGCGCGAGCGGGCCAAACGGCAGTACCGGACGGACGCGGCAGCGCCGGCGGATGAGGCCCCGATGCCAGAGGGTGCGGATGCCTATGGTCCGCAGTCCGGCGCGCCTGCCCCTCAGGCTGCCGAGGCGGTTTCTCCCGCGCCCTCTTCCCGTCGCAGCCCGGGGGGCTCCCGAACGGGAGGATCTGCGGCTGGGGCTCCTTCCGGGGGTGGCGAGGGGGTTCGGGCATTCTATCAGCGCCTCGGCAGCCTGCCGCGGACGGACCTCGGCAATGCCAAGCGCTTCCTGGCGCGATTCGGCGGGCTGTTCTGCTTCGTTCGCGAATGGGGGTGGCTCGCCTGGGACGGGCGGCGGTGGTCGAAGATCGGCGCCGAGGGGCGGCTTGAAGGGTATCTGAAACTTGCGATCGAGATGATCGCCGACGAGGCGGATGCCGTGCGCGGCACCGATGCCGACGTGGTGGTCGAAGTGCGCCGGCGTGGCGACGACGTCATGCTTTCCGACGCGCTCGCGGATTGGGCGCTGACATCGCAGGGGGCGGGGCATATCAGCTGCCTCAAGCCTCTGGTGCAATCGGACCTCGAGCGGCAGATCGTCGAGTTCGACGCGGACCCGATGCGCATCAACGTGCTCAACGGCACGTTGGCGGTGCGCCCGCATCCCACAGACCCCTATGTCAAACTGCACCCGCACAATCCGGCCGACATGATCACCAAGATTTGCCCGGTGATCTACGATCCGGAGGCCACGTGCCCGCGGTTCGACGCCTTCGTCGACGAGGTGCAGCCGGACGCGGATGCGGATGGGCGCAAGCCGGTGCAACGGCTGCTCGACCAGTGGGGTGGATACTGCCTGACGGGCGATGCGTCCGAACAGAAGCTGCTGTTCTTTCATGGCCGCGGACGCAACGGAAAGTCCGTCTGGGTCGACACCGTCGGGTGGCTCGCGGGCGACTATGGCGCGACGATCCCGATCGAATCGTTCCTCGAT
>JAEZMP010000309.1 GCA_023442215.1 Pseudomonadota bacterium | reverse complement strand
GCCTTCGGCGTCTCACAGTGCAGAGGAACCTCGAATGCTGGGCGCTCGAACGCCATCGCAATCGTCCGCAGAATTATTTCGTCGAGATCCTTCGGCGTGCGAACCTGGATCACGTCCCTGTAATATTTTCGTTGAAGGTCGGGATAACTGTTAAGATGGGAGACGCATTCGTCCCAAGTCCAAATGATTGCGATCCGCTGGCGGCCGGCCGATCGCCACTCGTCATTCAGTTGTTCGACCCATGCTTGGACCTTAGTGTCTCGCCGTGCGGTGGTTGCAAGTATCCAGAGCTTGAGATCGGACTTGAAGTTTAGCGCTTTCTTGGCCTCGTGCCGCAACAGCGTCCGCGTGATCGGGCCTCCGGGATAGGGATGGCCATACTCATCGAGGTCGGCTAGCCGCTTGCACTGGATGCCGATCCGTCCATAGCGCGAAGACTGGCCGCAGACGTCGACGCCGTCCTGAGCCTGTCCGGGACGGCCGACCTGCTGGGCATTGGGGACATCATAGACCTCTGCGAGCAATCCCGTGCAGAGTTCCTCGAACTGTTGCCAGTAAAGCGGAGGCTGGAAATGTTGCCATATACCTGCCATCGAAGCTCCCCCAAACCCTTCGGCCAACGCGATCAGGAATGGCCGAAAGCGATGCAACCGCGCAAGTGCGTATTCGTGATCTGCAAGCCATCTCCCTGATCTCCTGTTCAGGATGCCGGGGGAGCAGGCTGGCTTGTGTTCGGTGGCGCGGGCTCTCGCCGCTGAAGCGATTGCACGCCGAGGGTCATGACGATCTCATCTCGATCCATGAGCGCGCCGTTAGGCTCCTTTAGCGGCTAACCGGCGCCCGCAAAAAATCTGGTCGGCATATTGACGGCGGATGTCCGTTATTTGGGCCCTCGGAAAACTTGCCGAATGACCGAATAGGGGGCGCGCTGCCGTCGAAGTGTGTCGGCCACCTCAACGTCCGTTTTCTCCAACGGCCGCCCGAAACCTGCCATTCTGCTTTCCACCCCGAAGCAGCCCGTCTGCTATGACGACGATATGACTTCTGCCCCGACAGGTTTCGTAATCCGGAAGGAACGCGGAGGCGGTTTCGAGTCCCGTCCACGCCAATAGGCTGGGCCTCGTCCTCTCGGTGTGAACGCGACCGCCGCGCGGGAGCCTCAACGACGGAGGGGCCGCGTCCCACCATTATCGGCGGCGAGGCCGGCAGTCGGTCACGCGCCGGCCCCCCCCCCCGGTTCACCTGCCATTCCACCATCCGAGCAGGCGCCGGTAGCGGCGGACGATGAGGGCGTCGAGGGACAGGATGCCCGGTCCCCGGGGCGATCACCATCAGGAAGCTGGTCGCCCGCACGCCATGGGTCGGCCAGGCGTCGGGATAGACCAGCACCTCGATCACCGCGTCATCGCCTGTAGCGCCGCGGCGGAAAGGCGGTCGGCCAGGCCCGGCACCCGCAGAACCGGTAAGGCGTGTTCCGCGAGGGCTGCCAGATGGGCGGCGAGCCGGGGGGCGACCAGCGGCAGGCGATCGTCCTCCCGGAACAGCGCGACCGCGCCGCCGGTGACGTGCCGGCCCTCCGCCTCGGTCTCGCCGGACTGCCGGAACACCGCCGCCGGGAAGACGCGGGCGCACGGGGTGAGCGGCGACATCGGGATGGCGTCGCGCCGGTCGCGCAGCCGCAGCGCGGCCTGCGCCGATGAGCGGCGTCAGAGGGCGTCGCCCTCCTGCGCGGCGGCGCGCAGTCGCTCGGCGTCGCGCGCGGGCGGTGCCCCGAACAGGCGGGCATATTCGCGGCTGAACTGGGACGCGCTTTCGTAGCCGACGGCATAGGCGGTTCGCGCCGCGTCTGTGCTCGTCGTCAGCAGTCGCCGCGCGGCCTGAAGGCGCAGCGTCTTCTGATATTGCAGCGGGCTCATCGCGGTCGCCGCCTTGAAGTGGCGGTGGAACGACGGCACGCTCATGCCGGCGATCGCGGCCAGGGTCTCCGTCCTCAGCGTCTGGTCGAAATGGCGACGGATCCAGCCGATCGCGCGGCGGACCTGCGACAGGCGGCTGTCCTCGCGCCCGATCTGCCTGAGCATCGGGCCATGTCCACCCTGCAGCAGGCGGTAGAGCACCTCCCGCTCGCGCGACGGGGCGAGGAAGGGCACGTCCTCGGGCGTGTCCAGCAGCGCCAGCAGGTGGTCCCAGGCCTCCAGCAGCCCGGTCGTGACCGGCTCTACCGCGAATCCGGGCGCCGGTTCCGTGGGCGGCGCGGGCGGCAGCTCCGCGAGCAGGTCCGTCAGCGCCTCCCGGTCGAGGGCGAGGCTCGCGACCACATAGGGCTCGTCCCGCGTCGCCTCGATCACGCATCCGGTGGCCGGCAGTTCCAGCGAGGCGACGAAGCAGCTCCCGGTGCCATAATGCAGCACGCGGTCGCCGATCAGCACCTGCTTGGCGCCTTGCAGCACCACGCAGATCATCGGCTCGTAGAGCGTCGTCACCGGCGTGCTGTGCTGCCGGGCAATCCCGATCCCGACACGCGGCACCGGCGTCTCCTGCCGCATTCCATCGGTGTGGCGCGCGATGCGCCGGCACATGCGTTCGAGCAGATCACGATCGAGCGGACTGCGATCGAGCGGACTGTGGTCGAGCGGCTGGAGATCGAGCGGGTCTTGCATGGCGGTGAGATCGACCTTTCCGGCAGCCGCCGCAAGGGCGCGGCAAGGGCGCGGCAACGGCGTGATAGGATCAGGCAAGACGTTGATACGATCGGGCGTTCGCGCCGGCAAGCCGCCGACCATATTGCACAGGGCGCGGCATCGCCGCTCTTCTTCAAGCGATCAGGAACACATCATGACACATGTTTTCGGTGCGACGTCGACGACGGACGAGGTGCTTGCCGGTGTCGATCTTCGCGGCAAGCGCATCCTGGTGACGGGTACCTCTGCCGGGCTCGGCGTCGAGACGGCCAGGGTTCTGGTGGCACATGGCGCCGAGGTGGTCGGCGCGGCGCGCGACCTTGCCAAGGCCGAAAGGGCGACGGCGGGCGTCCGCGAGGCCGCCCGGGCGAACGACACGACGTTCGATCTGGTCGAGCTCGACCTCGCCTCTCTTGCCAGCGTGCGCGCCTGCGCGGATCGCCTGCTGGCGGACGGCCGCCCGTTCGACATCGTGATTGCGAACGCCGGCGTCATGGCGCCGCCGTTCGGGCGCACCGCCGACGGCTTCGAAACCCAGTTCGGCACCAACCATCTCGGCCATTTCGTGCTGGTGAACCGGATCGCGGGCCTGCTCGGCGAAGGCGGGCGGCTGGTGAACCTGTCGTCCGCGGGGCACCGCTTCGCCGATGTCGACCTCGACGATCCCAATTTCGAGCGGACCACCTATGACCCGTGGGTGGCGTATGGCCGTTCGAAGACGGCGAATGCCCTGTTCGCGGTGGCGTTCGATCGGCGGCACCGCGACCGCGGCGTCCGGGCCACGGCGGTGCATCCGGGCGGCATCAATACCGAACTCGGCCGGCACATGACCGAGGCCGACATGGAGGCGCTGATCGCCTCCATCAACGCGGCCCATGCCGCGGCGGGCCTGCCGCCGTTCGAACTCAAGACGATCCCGCAGGGCGCCGCGACCTCGGTGTGGGCGGCGGTGGTGGCCGATGCCGACGCTGTCGGCGGGCGCTATTGCGAGGATTGCCACGTTGCCGAGGTGCAGGACGGCGAGGGCATCCGCGGCGGCGTTCGTCCCTACGCCATCGATGCGGACCACGCCGAGGCCCTGTGGCGCAAGAGCGAGGAGCTTGTCGGCGAGCGGTTCTGACGCGTTTCGGCGCTCCGGAGCAGCCTCCGGGGCGCCGGGTGTGCCGCCGTCTTGCCGGCGCACCTGCTCTCCCGTCGCGATCACGGAAGGGCGCGGGAATGATCGAGATTCTGGAAGACGATCTGAGGGGGGCTGAAACCCGCGGCCTGCTGGCGCTGCATCTCGCCGGCATGCGCGCCGATTCGCCGCCGGGCAGCGTCTACGCGCTCGACCTCTCCGGCCTGACCGCACCCGGCGTCACGGTGTGGTCCGCCCGGCTCGACGGCCGCGTGGCGGCGGTCGGCGCGCTCAAGATGCTGTCCGATGGCACGGCCGAGGTGAAGTCGATGCGCACCCATCCGGACTTCCTCCGCCGGGGTGCGGCCGCGGCGCTCCTGGAGCGGATCATTGCCACTGCGCGCGCTAGAGCGCTTTCCGATCTGATGGAATCATCAGATCGACAAGAAATCGCTCCAGATTCAAAAGCTTGAGCATATCCTTGTCGTTCAGATCGGTTCGATCTGAACGGGTTATGCTCTAGAGGCCTCCGGCGGCTCAGCCTCGAAACCGGCAGCGGCCCTGCCTTCGAACCGGCGCTCGCGCTCTACCGGCTGCGCGGGTTCCGCGACGGTCCGCCCTTTTCCGACTATGAGGCCTCCGGCTTCAACCGGTTCCTCCACCTCGATCTCG
>JAEZMP010000252.1 GCA_023442215.1 Pseudomonadota bacterium | reverse complement strand
CCTCGGCACCGCCGGGATCGCGGCACCGCAGACCGCGGCGATGGTTGCCGTGCTGACGGCGCTTCCCGGCATCGGCCCGTGGACGCGGGATGCCTTCCTGATGTTCTGCGCCGGCCACCCGGACGTTTTCCCGGTGGGCGACGTCGCGCTGCGCACCGCGGTCGCCGCCGGGCTCGGCATCGGCGGTGGCCTGCCGCCAGGCCGGGCGATGGAAACCGTCGCGGCGGAGGCCCTGCGGTGGCAGCCGTGGCGGTCGGTGGCGGCGCGGCTGTTCTGGGCCTATTATCGCACGCTCCGCGCCGGCCGGATGGCGCTGCCGCCATAGGCTGTTTCGGCGCGCGCGGCGCGAACGGGCAGGCATGACGGCGCGGAGCATCCCGCTCGCCGCGCCCGGAGCCCCCGCAACCAACCCGACGGACGCCCCGTCAGCCACGGTGATTGCAATGCCCCTTCTCGACGGCCCCCGCCTTGCGCCCGCCTCCGGCGGCGCCGCCCGGAAGCTCGTCGTGCTGCTGCACGGTTACGGCGCCTATGGCGACGACCTCGTTCCGCTCGCCGAGGCCTTCGCGGATGCGCTGCCGGATGTCGCCTTTCTCTCGCCCCACGCGCCGTTCCCCTGCGGAGGCGCGCCGTTCGGGCGGGAGTGGTTTCCGCTGTCCTTCCGCGATCCCTCGGAGTTCTCGCGCGGCGCCGATGCCGCCCGCCCGCTGCTCGAATCGTTTCTCGCCGCGGAACTCGAATCGCTTGGGCTCGGGCCCGGTGACCTCGCCCTCGTCGGCTTCAGCCAGGGCGCGATGATGGCGCTGCACACCGGCCTGCGACGACCCGCCGCGCCGGCGGTGATCATCGGCTATTCCGGCCTGCTGCCGGCCGCCGAACGCCTCGACATGGAAATGGTGCGCCCACCGCCGCAGGTGGTGCTGATCCACGGCGAGGACGACGAGGTGGTGCCGGCGCCCTACACTCAGATCGCCGCCGAGGCGCTTTCCCTGGCCGGCGCGCGGGTCGACAGCCACATGCGGCCCGGCCTTGCCCACGGGGTGGACGCCGAGGGCGCCGCGATCGGGCTCGCCTCGCTCGCCCACGCCTTCGCGCGCGGCCGGTAACGGAGCGGCCCGCACCGGGGCCTGAGGCAATCCGCGCGGGCACGCCTCTGCGCGCGGACCGCCCATTTCCGCGGGACTTCACACGGCCGACATCTTGGCTCTACAATCTGACTGCGCTCGTCCAGGGGGTCATCGTGATTCCGGTATGAGGAGCAGGCCGTGACTATCGCCGTCTCGCCCGATGCGCATCCCACGCTAGTGCTCAATGCCGATTACCGGCCTCTGAGCTATTACCCCTTGTCGCTCTGGTCCTGGCAGGACGCCATCAAGGCGGTGTTCCTGGACCGCGTGAACATCGTCTCCGAATACGACGTGAAGGTGCGCAGCCCCACCTTCGACATGAAGCTGCCGAGCGTCGTTTCCCTGAAGACCTACATCAAGCCGGCCCGCAACCCGGCCTTCACGCGCTTCAACGTGTTCCTGCGCGACCGGTTCGAGTGCCAGTATTGCGGCTCTCGCGACGACCTCACGTTCGACCACCTGATCCCGCGCTCCAAGGGCGGGCAGACGACGTGGGAGAACGTGCTGGCGGCGTGCTCGCCCTGCAACCTGATGAAGGGCAGCAAGAGCTGCAAGGAAGTGAACATGTGGCCGCGCCAGATGCCCTTCCGCCCTAACGTGCAGGACCTGCACAATAACGGCCGCCTGTTCCCGCCGAACTATCTGCACGAAAGCTGGCTCGACTTCCTCTACTGGGACGCCGAACTGGAGCCGTGAGCGGACGCGGACACCGCGTCCGCGTGCCGTTGCCGAACGTCACACCGTGCCGGCGAGGCCGGCTTCCCAGCCGAGGATGGCGCGCTTGCGCGGCAGGCCCCAGTGATAGCCGCACAGGCCGCCGCTCTTGCCGAGCACCCGGTGGCAGGGAACCACGAACGACACCGGATTGCGCCCGACCGCGGAGCCGACCGCGCGGGCGGCAGTGGGCCGGCCGATGCGCCCGGCGATGTCGGTGTAGGTGGTCGCCCCCGCGAACGGGATCGACAGCAGCGTTTCCCAGACCTGCACCTCGAAATCGGACCCGATCAGCACCACGCGCAGCGGCCGGTCGGCCTTCCATTCCGCCGGGTCGAACGCGCGCGCGGCGAGCGGCGCGGTCGCCGCCGCATCCTCCACATAGCGGGCGCGCGGCCAGCGGCGGCGCATGTCCTCGAACGCGGCGGCATCCTCGCCGGGGTCGGCGAACGCAAGGCCGGCGAGCCCGCGATCCGTCGCCATCACCAGCGCGCGGCCGAACGGGCTGTCGTGCCAGCCGTGGCGGATTTCGAGCCCCTCGCCCCCGACGCGATAGGCGCCCGGCGTCATCGCCTCGTGGGTGACGAACAGGTCGTGCAGCCGCGCCGGCCCGGAAAGCCCGAGTTCGTAGGTGGTGTCGAACACGCTGGCGCCTTCGACCCTCAGCAGACGGCGTGCGTGATCGAGCGTCACGGCATGGAGAAACTGCTTCGGCGTGATGCCGGCGAAGCGGCGGAACGCGCGCTCCAGCCGCACCGGCGAGATGCCCGCCGCGTTGGCGATGTCGGCGACTTCCGGGTGGTCGCGCCAGCGCTCGGACACGAAGGCGAGCGCGCGGCGCACGAGGTCGTAGTCGGCGGAAGGACCGGGATCGGTCTCCTCCCGTTCGGGCACCTGTTCGGCGAGGGTCGCTTCGGCAAGGCTCATGACAACAATCCGGGCAGAGGGAGCCGGCGCAACCGCGCCGGGATTCGGTTCGCCATCCTCGCGTGAAGCCGCCGCGCCGCCAATCCGATTTCGGACGGGGACCTCAGGCCGGCCCGCCGGCCCGCGCCTTGGCGAGCGCGGCGCCGAACGCCGCGGCGAAGCTTTCCCGCTCGACCGGGCCGAGAAAGCGGCCGATCTCAACCGAGCGGCCGTGGGAGGCGAGCGCGATCCGCACCACGCCCTCGTCCTCCACGCGGTCGATCGTGAGGCGCGCCCAGGCGGGATTGAGGCTTTCGGTCGCCACCGCGCCCCGGGCGGAAACGCGGCGGATGCGGATTTCCGCGGGCGAGACCTCGATTTCCTCCCGCGCGCGGGCCGCGATGTAGTTGGCGCGGAAGGCGAACCAGACCAGCAGCACGTCGAGCCCGAAGAAGCCGAACACCGGCCAGGCGCCGATGGACCAGAACAACAGCCCGGCCGAAAACGAGATCGCCACCAGCACCGACATCAGCACGAGAAATCCCCGCCGCCCCAGAGAGCGGTGGGGCGTCAACACGGCGCGGAAGAAAGTGGTGTCGTCGAAGCGTTCTGCCATGGCAGGCAACGTCCGGTCCGGCCTATGGTTTCCATCGGAAAGTGCGGAGCATTATAGATCAGCCATGAAAACCGCAAAGACGGTATCGCCGGGCGCGCGAAAGGCGGGCGGGGCCGCTGCGCCCGAGGTTCTGCCCAAAGCCGCGGCGAAGGCTTCCAAGGTTGCACCGAAGGCCAAGAAGGCATCGCCCGGCGCCCTGGCGGCGGCCGTCGCCGTCCGCAGGCCCGCCAAGGCCAAGGCGAACACGCGGGCCGCCGAGACCGCCGCGAGCCTCGGCGGCGCGACCGCCTATTCCCCGGCCGAGATCGAGGCGATCTTTTCCCGCTTCCAGGCGGCGGATCCCGATCCGCGCAGCGAGCTCGTCTATTCCAACCCGTTCACGCTGCTGGTGGCGGTGGTGCTCTCCGCCCAGGCGACGGATGCCGGCGTGAACAAGGCGACGCGCGGCCTGTTCGCCGAGGCCGACACGCCCGCCGCCATGCTCGCCCTCGGCGAGGACCGGGTGCGCGACGCGATCAAGACCATCGGCCTGTTCCGCAACAAGGCGAAGAACGTGGTGGCGCTTTCGCGCATTCTGGTGGAGCGCTACGGTGGCGAGGTGCCCGCGAGCCGGGCCGCGCTCGAGGAACTGCCGGGTGTCGGGCGCAAGACCGCGAACGTGGTGCTCAACGTCGCCTTCGGCGAACCGACCATCGCGGTCGACACCCACATCTTCCGCGTCGCCAACCGCATCCTGCTGGCGCCGGGCAAGACGCCGGATGCCGTGGAGGAAGCGCTGGAGCGCATCGTGCCGCCGCGCTTTCGTCAGCACGCCCACCACTGGCTCATCCTGCACGGCCGCTATACCTGCGTTGCCCGCAGGCCGCTGTGCGAGCGCTGCATCATCGCCGACCTCTGCAAGAGCCCGGAGAAGGTGCTGGCCGCCTGATGCCAAGGGCATATCCCGTCCAGATCGAGGCGACCTGAACGGGAAGGATATGCTCAAGCTCTTGAATCCGGAGCGATTTCTTCTCGGCCTGATGATTTCATCAGATCGGACAGCGCGCCGCCGGCACCGATCAGGCCGGCACCATCAGGCCGGCACCATCAGGCCGCCGGCCGGAGCGAACCGCGCGCCGGCGAGCGCGTGATCGACGCGCCGGCGCACCGCATCGTAGGCCTCGGCGAACGCGCGCCGCCCGCCCTTGCCGAGGGGATCCTCGATCAGCCACGCCAGCCGCCGGGGCGGACTGCGCCATGCCGGCTCGGCGACGCCGAGCACCTTGGGGCCGAGCGCCACCACCACGTCGGGTTCCGGCGCGAGGTCGAACGCGAACAGTTCGAGCGGCTTCGGCTCCAGCCGCTCGGTGGAGAGGCCGGCGACGGCCAGCGTCTCCAGAGCGCGCGGATGGACGGTATCGGCCGGCTCCACGCCGGCGGAGAAGGCGCGGAAACCCGGCAGGCCGAGATGATTGAGGTAGGCCTCGGCCATGATGCTCAGCCCGGCATTGCGGGCGCAGACAAACAGCACCGACACGCGACTCACGGCATTTCTCCTCGGGATGGCCGCCCCGGACAGCCGGCGGCGGTTTGTGCCGTCGGCCGCCACGCCCCGCGGCTCAGCGCCGGGACGAGGGGCCCGCGGCCGGGAGGAAACCCGGCCGCCGCGGCACGGGTCGGATAGTCCGGTAACGAGACGAACGTATGACATCCGCCGGCAAGCATCTCCCGCTCCGGACCTCCGCCACCCGGTCAGGCCGGCGGGGTGTGGCAGACCGCCTCGATGTTGCCGCCGTCCGGATCGAGCACGAACGCGCCGTAATAGTGCGCGTGGTAGTGCGGACGCAGGCCGGGCGCGCCGTTGTCGGTGCCGCCGGCGGCCATCGCCGCCGCGTAGAAGGCATCGACCTCGGCCCGATTCGCCGCGGCGAAGGCGATGTGGACGCCGGCCGCGCCGCCCGCATGCCCGCCGGTGCCGATCCAGAAGAACGGCTTGCCCTCGGTGCCGAAGCCCGCATGGCGGTCGGTGCCGCCGGTCATCTCGGGCGTCACCTCCATCTGCACGGAGATGCCGAGCGGCTCGAGCGCCGCGCGATAGAACGTCATCGAGCGCCCGAAATCGGAGACGGTGATGCCGACATGATCCATCATGGACCTCTTCCTTTCTTGGTTTTCTGCGGAATGGCGGCCGGACGGCTCAGGCGCCGAAAAGCACGGGACAAGAATAGCACTGGAACAAATCAGAAACATTTGTGTAGCATGATGTGGCATCCGGCAAGGGGCCCCCGCTGCCCGCCGCCGGAACGACCGGGGATAATTTCGCCTCCGCCGCGAGCGGGGCGAGGCCTTCGCAAGGGATCGCGCCGATGACCATCGCCGACTGGACTATCGCCGCCGCGGTGTTCCTGACCTACATCGTCATGCTGCCGGCGAAGCTCGACCCGTCGTTCGACAACCGCGACCCGCGCGCCTGTCACGCGGCGCAAAAGGGGCTGCGGAGGCGGGCCTATTCCGCCCACCTCAACGGGTTCGAGGCGCTGGTGTTCTTCATCCCGGCGGTGCTGCTCGCGGAGTTCCGCGGCGCGCCGCAGGGCTTCGTCGATGCGGCGGCGCTGGTGTTCGTCGTGGCGCGGGCGGCGTACGGCGCGTGCTATCTCGCCAATCTCGGCGCGCTGCGGTCGGTCGCATGGGCGGTCGGCTTTCTGTCGGCCTGTGCGATCTTCGTCTCGCCGTTGTGGAGCTGAGCCGGTGACGCCGCCCGCCGCCATTTTGTCCTCACCCCCGATCGCGCTATCTGGAACGTCATGACGCCGCAGCCGATTCGCATCCTCGGGATCGATCCCGGCCTCCGCCGCACCGGCTGGGGGGCGATCGAGGTCGTCGGCAGCGCGGTGCACTTCGTCGCCTCCGGCACCATCACATCGGACGGCGACGACGACCTGCCGCGCCGGCTCGTCGACCTGTTCGAGGGACTGACGGCGGTGTTCGACCGCATCGCGCCGCACGAGGCCGCCGTGGAGCAGACCTTCGTCAACCGCGACGCCACCGGCACGCTGAAGCTCGGGCAGGCCCGCGGCATCGCGCTGCTGGTGCCGGCCCGTGCGGGCTTGTCCGTCGGGGAATATGCGCCGAACGCGGTGAAGAAGGCCGTGATCGGCGCCGGCCACGGCGAGAAGCAGCAGATCCGCATGATGGTGAAGGTGCTGCTGCCGCGCGCCACCTTCGACACCGACGACGCCGCCGACGCGCTCGC
>JAEZMP010000230.1 GCA_023442215.1 Pseudomonadota bacterium | reverse complement strand
ATGCCGCCCGGCATCTTCAAGATGATCAACGGCAGCAAGTACATGACCTATCATACGACCGTTCCCCAGCCGCATCTGGACGGTCGTGCCCATGACATTCCCCAGGGCAACGTGCTGGGCGGCGGCTCGTCGGTGAACGCGCAGGTCTATATCCGCGGCCGCGCCTCCGACTACGACGCCTGGAACGACATCCTGCGCGGCAACAACGACGGCGCCGACTGGAGCTGGAACGCCGTGCTCCGGCACTTCAGGGGCATGGAGGGCAACAACCGCTTCAACAACGGCGCGCACGGCACGGAGGGGCCGCTGCTGGTGTCCGATCCCGGTCACGTCGATGTGCTGTCGCGCTGGTTCGTGCAGGCGGTGCAGGCGCTGAACGAGCCGTTCAATCCCGACTTCAACGGCCCCACCCAGCGCGGCGTGGGCTTCTACCAGTTCATGAACCGCCACGGAAAGCGCAGCAGTGCGGCCTATGCCTTCATCGAGCCGCTGAAGGACGATCCGCGCCTCACGGTACGGCTCAATGCGCAGGTCCAGCGCGTCCTGATCGAGAACGGCGCGGCCGTGGGCGTCGCCTACCGCAAGGACGGCGTGGAGCGGATCGCCCATGCCCGCGGCGAGATCATCGTCAGCGCCGGGGCGCTGATCAGCCCCAAGCTTCTCATGCTCTCCGGCATCGGTCCGGCCGGACATCTGGCCGAGCACGGCATCGACTGTCTCGTCGACCTGCCGGGTGTCGGCAGCAATCTCGTCGATCATCCGGAAGTGCCGATCACCGGCACCACCAAGGGGCCCTACGGCTATTTCAGGCAGGGCGAAGGCTGGCGGATGATCAGGAACGGCCTCCAGTTCAAGCTGTTCGGCTCAGGCCCGATCACCACGGCGGGCGTCGAGGCAGGCGCGTTCGTCAACCCGCTCGATCCAGACGCGCCGCCGAGCATCCAGGCGTTCTGCGTGCCGATCGTCTATCTCGACCGCGACACGCGCAAATCGATGAAGGACACCTACGGGCTGACCATCACTACGGTGGTGGTGAAGCCGAAGTCGCGCGGCTACGTCAGGCTGAGGTCGGCCGATCCGGCGGCGATGCCGCTGGTGTCGCCGAACCTGCTCAAGGACGAGGACGACATGCGGCAGATGATGGCCGGCCAACGCTTCTTCCTGCGCGCATTCCAGACCGAGCCGCTCGCCAGCCGGATCGATCGCATCGCCCTGCCGGCCGATCAGAACCCGGATGACGAGGCCATCCGCACGCACTGCAAGCGCTTCGTGAAGACCAACTACCATCCGGCCGGCACCTGCAAGATGGGTGCGGACAGCGATCCGATGGCGGTGCTGGACGCCCGTATGCGCGTGCGCGGCGTCGACAACCTTCGGGTCTGCGACATGTCGGCCGTGCCCGACATCAATGCCGGCAATACCAATGCGCCGGCCATGATGCTGGGCGACCGCTGCGCCGACTTCATCCTGACCGAGAGTCGTGCCCGGGTGGCCGCTGCGCTGAGCTGACCGGGCGATGCGAGGCGTGAGCGCGACGGGATCCGACGCACCCGTCGGCGAGCGTAGGGAGAGACGACCCGGCAGGCCGGCCAGGGCCGGCCTGCCGGTGAACGGTTACCGATCAGCGAAGAACTGGAACTCCATCAGGTGGCTATAGACCTCGCCGGGGTTCAGTCTGGAAGACGGGAAATGGGCGAAGTTCGGCGATCCCGGGAATTTCTGCGTTTCGAACGTCAGACCGGAATAGGTCTGGTAGGGCCTGTTGCCTTTGCCGATCACGCGCTCGGTGAGGTAGCCGCCGGTATAGATCTGCACGCCCGGCTCGGTCGACCGCAGCGTGAAGCCGCGCCCGGAGGCCGGGTCGCGCAGCGTCGCGACGGACCGCAGGCCGGGCCCGAAATCGCGCACGACCCAGTTGTGGTCGTAGCCGCCGCCGACGAGATGGCCGACGCCCACGCTCGGAATGTTGTCGATGTCGGCGCCGATCGCCTTTTCCGAACGGAAGTCGAACGGTGTGCCGGCGACGCTTCGGACTTCACCAGTCGCGAGGAGCTTCTCGTCGACCGGGGTATAGAAGTCGGCATCGACCGTCAGCACCTGGTCCGTGACGGGGCCGTTCGCGTGGCCCGCCACGTTCCAGTAGGAGTGGTGGACCATGTTCAGGATCGTCGGCCGGTCGGTGAAGCCCGACATCTCGATCAGCAGGCGGTCGTCGTCGAGAAGGGTGTATTTCGCCTTGACCACG
This sequence comes from Pseudomonadota bacterium, assembly GCA_023442215.1. Lineage (GTDB taxonomy): Bacteria > Pseudomonadota > Alphaproteobacteria > Rhizobiales > Segnochrobactraceae > Pseudoxanthobacter. The sequence continues at coordinate 1,820 of JAEZMP010000230.1, read as the reverse complement.
AGGTTGCCGGGATAGCCTTCGCATCCGTCCGCGACCACATGGGTGAAAGTCACGGAATTCTCACGCTCGTCCGCGTAGGCGGCCCACACCACCTTGTCGAAGCCCGCGACGCCGCCATGCAGGTGATTCTCGCCCTCGTTGCGCGAGAGGCGGACCGTCGCGCCGTCGAGTTCGAACGTCCCGTCCTTGATGCGGTTGCCGTAATGGCCGCAGGTCGCACCGAAGAACGTATCGGTCGCCTCGTAGGCTTCCAGCGTGTCGAAGCCGAGCACGACATCGGCGAACGTTCCGTCCCGCCCTGGCGTGTGCATCTCGACGAGGCGCGCGCCGTAGGTGATGACCCTGGCCTTCAGCCCGTTGCTGTTCTCGATCGAATAGATGTCTACCTTCTGCCCCTTGTGGACGCCGAAGTCTTCCCGAACGATCGTCATTGTCCCTATCCGTTTCTTGTTCTGCGTCTTGGTGTCTGTCTTGTCGTTGACGGCGTCTTGAGCGACACGCAGCGTCTCCCGATCGAGGACCGAGCCGGATCGCCCGCACGTGCCGTGCGGCACGTCGGCCGGACGCGCCATGTCCGGTGCCGCCGGCGCGCCGGTCTTTCGCACCCGAACTGCTCCTGCCGCCTGCTTCCCCCTAATGCGGTCGAAAACACCTCCCGAATTATGAAAACGCTTTCATATAAGGATCCTAGCCTCTTTCCCCGCGCCGTACAACGGACATGGCTGAAACCGCAGGTTCATGAGGCTCTAAAACAAATTTAGGTGTTAATACAAGGGTCTGTTCCCCGCTTGCCGTTAGGGGCAAGCCAACCTCCACCACTGCACATCGCCCTGGAAGCCACCATTGCCAAGGCAACGGATATGCGATACGGTTCTGAAATCGCTTTCAGAGATACGCGCGATCAGCGCAGCGCCGCTGCGGGAATCGCCGCCGGTCCGTATCTGGACCGACAGACTGATAGAGGAACGTTCCAGCGCAAGCGAATTGCGCACGGGGCGGTTCGCCGCCCGGACATCGTGCGGTGGTCGCGCCCTGCGAGAAACGGGCAGGCGGCTCCCGCGGGCGAAGGCGCCGGGGAGCCTGCGGAAAAGACGGAAAAGGTGGGAAGAATGAAATCGATGCATGCGGAGATCGGCGATACGGTCCGCTTCTCCAAGACCGTGGCGGAGGCCGACGTCTATCTCTACGCGGGGATCACCGGCGACTTCTCGGGCAACCACGTGAACGAGGAGTTCATGAAGAAGTCGATCTACGGTCACCGCATCGCCCATGGCGCGCTGATGGTCGGGTTCATGTCGACGGCCTCGACGCTGATGGTCGACCGCAGCCTTTCCCAGGGCATCGATTCCACGCCGGTGTCTCTGGGCTACGACCGCGTGCGCTTCCTCAATCCGGTGTTCTTCGGCGACACGGTCAACGTCACCTACGCCATCAAGGAGGTCGACACCGAACGCCGTCGCACACGTGCGCGGGTCGAGGTTCACAACCAGGACGGAACGCTCGTCGCGGTCGCCGAGCACCTGCTGAAGTGGGTGAAGAACGAGGGTGCCGGGCACGAAGCCGCGTGACCGGCACCGGATGCCAAAAGCGGTGAGGTCACCGGTGCGAAAGCACGTTGCAGACCGTCCGAGGGAAGGTGACAGTGGCGGCGGCCGAGGCGGGTCGCAAGCTCCGCCCCCGTCTCCTGTGCGGTTCCGGACGCGGACGGCTTCATGCCGCCGGCTCGCGGGATCGACGCGCAGGACTTTGATCAATTCGAGGCTGCGCGGCGCTGTCGGGAGCTATCCAAAGCCGCGGGATCGTATAAGGTGGTTGTGGCC
>JAEZMP010000209.1 GCA_023442215.1 Pseudomonadota bacterium | reverse complement strand
GTGCCGACCATCGCCGACGTCAGCACCACCCCTAAGATGCTGCTGCAGGATGCCGACACCCGCCTCGTCCTGAGCTCCTCGGTGAAGGATACCAACCGCTCCCTCAAGGAAGCGCTGTACAAGCTGTCGGACGAGTTCACCAAGGACAATTCCAAGACCCGCCTCGTCATCGTCGATACCGCGGCGCTGCTCGACGAGGTGACGGCCGATCCGCAGGCATTCGGGTTCGTCTATTCGAACAAGAACTGCGTCGATTCCGAGACCGGGAAATATACCAACGGCTGCTCGGCCGAAAATGTCGGCGACTATCTCTACTGGGACCAGTTCCATCCGACGACCAAGGCGCACGAGATGGTCGCGGTCTACGCCAAGACCACCGACTGGCTGGAATACGGCGCCACCGTCGACCTGACCCAGCCCTATGTCGCCAATATCGAGCTTCGCAACCAGACCTTCTCCGGCGTGATCAACGGCACGGGCTCGATGATCAAGAAGGGCGAGGCGGAGCTGACGCTGGCCGGCCTCAATTCCTATTCCGGCGGCACCCGCATCGACAACGGCACCATCCGCATCACCACCGACGAGAATCTCGGCGCCCACTCGGGTGTGCTGACCATGCAGGGCGGCGGCATCGCGACCGGCAGCACGATGGCGATAACGCGCAACCTCGTGGTCAACAAGAGCGTCTCGATCGACAGCCCTTATGGCGGCTCGAACTTCGGCGGCACGTTCACCGTGGACTCCGGCGCGGTGCTGACGCTGCGCGACAACACGATCTCCGGCACGGGCGACATCCTCAAGAACGGCGCGGGCACGCTCGACATCCGCTCCGCCGTGACGGATGCCCGCACGCTCACCCAGGTCGACAGCGGCCTTCTCAAGATCAACGCCGCCGGGAACTACGTCACCCAGCAGCTCGTGGTGAATTCCGGTGCCTCTCTCGGCGGCTCCGGCACCATCGTCGGCACGGTCGTCAACAACGGCCAGCTGGTGCCCGGCAACTCCATCGGCACGCTGACCATCGAGGGCGACCTCATCCAGGGCGACAGCGGTGTTTACGGCCTCGAGGTCGACACCAGCCGCAGCGACAATCTCGTCGTGACCGGCAACATCGTCCTCGACGGCACGGTCAACATCATCACCGACCCGAGCGACAAGCTCGACGGCCAGACCTTCACCATCGTGCGCGCCGAGGGGTCGGTTTCGGGCGAGTACGACGAAGTGACGGATCTGAGCCCGTTCCTGTTCGAAACGCTGCACTACGATCCGAACTCCATCAGCGTTTCGTTCACGCGTGACTTCACCGCCCCGGCCGCAACGGCCAACGAGGCGGCGGTCGGCGCCTATCTGAACGGCATCTACCTGCCGATCGACCAGGGCGACCTCGACAACGTGTTCTACGCCCTCGACAACACCGTCACGGCCGCGGCCGGCGCCAAGGCGCTGCAGCTTCTGTCCGGCGAGACCCTCGGCAACGGCATGACCGCCGATGCCCTGCAGCGCGGGCAGTTCACCCGGGCGCTCGAAGACCGCATCGCCGGCCGCCGCTTCGGCATCGGCCAGAATGCCGTCACCGCCGCCACGTCGGTCCAGGCGACCGGAGGGGCCGCCTCGGGCCTCGCGGGCGCGGTGCAGGCGGCCGATGCGCCGGACTCCCGCTCCGCCTTCACCGGTGTCTCGACCTGGGCGCGCGTTCTCGGCGGCCCGGCCTTCGTGCGCGGCACCGGCGCGTTCGACATGACGAGCGTCGGCGTGCTCCTCGGCGTCGACAAGTCGTTCGGGGATGCGCTCATCGGCATGAGCCTCGCCTACGGCAACTTCAACGCCGACGGCAACGACGGCTCCAGCACCAGCGCCGACACCTACGGCGTGTCACTCTACGGCTCGCTGCAGAACGGCCAGTGGTTCGCGGACGGCACGCTGTCCTACAACTATGCCGATTATTCCACCGAGCGTCAGATCACGTTCGGGACGCTGTCCCGCGCCGCGATCGGCTCGCCCAGCGGCAACGACCTCTCGGCCTCGGTCAAGGCCGGCGCCCACCTGTCGTTCTCGCAGATCATGGTGGAACCGAGCCTCGGCTTCGACTGGTACCGCATCGACCGCGGATCCTTCTCGGAATCCTCGGCCGGATCGGCGGGTCTCAGCGTGAAGTCGCAGACGATGGACCTCTACATGCCGTCGGTCGGGGCGCGTCTCGCCACCCGCTTCGAGGCCGGTGCCTTCACCATCACGCCCGAGATCGCGGCGCGCTACTACTACAACTTCGGCGATACCGACGCGAAGACGCAGGCGTCGCTGATCGGGGCGCCCGCGGGCTCGTTCGAGGTCGAGTCGGCCGGCATCGGGCGCAATATCGGCGTGCTCTCCGCCGGCATCGCCGCGGAAACCGCGCAGAATCTGCGGCTGACCGGCCAATACGAACTGGCGGTGAGCGGCAGCTCCACCGCCCACACCTTCTCGGCCGGCTTCAAGTACACCTGGTAACGGCCGGGCATCGCGGCAGGCGGCTAGAGCGCTTTCCGATCTGATGGAATCATCAGATCGACAAGAAATCGCTCCAGATTCAAAAGCTTGAGCATATCCTTGTCGTTCAGATCGGTTCGATCTGAACGGGTTATGCTCTAGCGCCGCCTGCCTTTCTCTCCAAGGGCAAGGCCCGTGTTCGTCCCTGCCGGGAACCGTCAGAAAGCGGCGGTCATCGGGTTGGGGCCGATGCGGCCGTCCTGCGAATCGAGCGCGGCGATGGCGGCGAGATCCGCCTCGTCGAGCTTGAAGCCGAACACGTCGAAATTCTCCACGATACGGCTCGGCGTCACCGATTTCGGGATCACGACGAGGCCGCTGTCGAGGTGCCAGCGGATGATCACCTGGGCCGGGGTGCGGCCGTGCCTGGCGGCGATGGCGGCGATGGCCGGGTCGGCGAGCAGGGTGCCCTGGCCGAGCGGGCTCCACGACTGGGTGACGATGCCGCGTTCGGCGTGAGCCGCGCGCAGGGCCTTCTGCTGGAAGCGCGGATGCAGCTCGATCTGGTTGATCGCCGGCGTCACGCCGGTCTCCGCGATGATGCGGTCGAGATGCTCCACCTCGAAGTTCGACACGCCGATCGACCGGGCGCGGCCTTCCTCCCGCAGCCGGACGAGCGCCCGCCAGGTGTCGACGAACAGGCCCTTGCGGGGGGCAGGCCAGTGGATGAGGTAGAGGTCGACATGGTCGAGCCCGAGCCGCTTCAGGCTCGCGTCCGCGGCCTTGAGGGTGGCGTCGAAGCCCTGGTCGGCGTTCCACACCTTGGTGGTGACGAACAGATCGTCGCGCGGAAGGCCGGCGGCGCGGATGCCTTCGCCCACGCCGGTCTCGTTCTCGTAGATCGCGGCCGTGTCGACGTGCCGGTAACCCGCCTCGAGCGCGGTGCGCACGGCGGTGACCGCGACGTCGTTCGGGGTCCGCCACACGCCGAGCCCGACCTGCGGGATCGCGCGGCCGTCGTTGAACGTCAGATGAGGTTGCGTTGTCACGGGTGTCTTCCTGAATGCTGCCGGAATGGCCGGTGGAGGACGGGAAACCGGCAGGGCGCAAACGCCGCGCCGCCGAGCCCCGTCCCCCGGGGAATGCCGCCGGGCGGCATGATGGTCATGGCGGGGTACCGGCGACAGACGCGAACACCGTTCGCTTCGAACGCAGCGCGTGGCCATCGACCCCCGATGGCGCCGCCGTCCCTGACCGGAACTTAGCATCCGCACCCGGGAATGGAACGGCCTCGACCTGAACGAAGCGTTGAGGAAAATTCAATGATAAGGTCTTGAACAGGCAAAAAATCAGCCCAAGGCGCGGCACTGCGCGCCGGCTGCGGCCCATGCTTTCATCTTTCTTCAATATCGCGGATTTCGGAAGACACCATGCTCCCCCTGTCCAGAACCGACCTCGGCGATCTCAGCGTGTTCATGGAGGTGGCGCGCTGCCGCAGCTTCACCAAGGCGGCGTCGCTGCTGGACGTGTCGACGTCCGCTCTGAGCCACGCGGTCCGCAATCTCGAAACCCGGCTCGGGGTGCGGCTTCTCAACCGCACCGCCCGCAGCGTCACGATCACGGAGGCGGGCGAGCGGCTGCTGGCGCGCCTCGAAGCGGGCTTTCGCGAGATCGGCGAGGCGGTGGAGGACCTGAACCTGTTCCGGGAAGGCCCGGTCGGCCGGCTGCGCCTCAACGTGCCGAACGATGCCGCCCGGCTGATCCTGGCGCCGATCCTCGCCGACTACGCCCGGCAGTTCCCCGGCGTCAGCCTCGACATCATGGTGGACAACGCCATGGTCGATGTCTTCAGCGCCGGCTTCGATGCCGGCATCCGCTACGGCAACCGCGTACCGCAGGACATGGTGGCGGCGCCGCTCGGCCGCGATCTCGCGTGGGTGACGGTGGCGAGCCCGGCTTATCTCGCCGCGCGCGGCCGCCCGCGGACGCCGGAGGACCTTCACCGCCATGCCTCGATCGGGCTCCGGCTCGGCGACGGCAGCCTCTATCACTGGGAACTCGGCGACGGCGAAAGGGCCCGCACGGTCGACCTGCGCAGTTCCATCGTCGTGAACGAGACCCAGCTCGCCATCGATGCCGCCTTGCGCGGCGCTGGCATCGCCTATTGCCTCGCCGCCCACGTCCGCGCGGAACTGGCCGCGGGCGCGCTCGAGCGCGTGCTGCCGGAGTGGACCGCCTACGGCCCGGCGTTCCACGTCTACTATCCGAGCCGGCGGCAGGTTCCGGAGGCGTTGCGGCGGCTGATCGAGCTTGCGCGCGTGGAGATGAGCCGGCTCGACGAGGCGACCGCCGCCGTGCTGGCGGCCCCGGCGCGGCCGGGCTGATCTCTCTTCACGCCTGCGGCGTCAGACGGTCCGCGCGGCCGGCGGCGGCTATCGCGCGGCGGCACACCGCTTCGGGCCGAGACGCTCCAGCGTCAGCGTCTTGAAGTCGAACACCGAGCGTTCCATCACGACGGGCCGCTGGTTCTGGGCCTTGAGCTTGTCGTAGTCCGGGCAGGTTTCGGGCGTGCCCTCGCCGACATAGAGCAGCATCGTCACGTCGGTCGGCTTGATGAGCGGCCATTCGCGGTCGACATAGCGCGCCTGCCAGACCGTGGCGCCGGTCGCGATATCGCGAATGGTCATCGTATTCGGTGCCGTGGGCGCCATGTCGTCGACGATCACGAAGCCACGCGCCGCGCCGAGCAGCCGGACGCCGTCCGCGGGGGCGGCGATGGCGATGTCGTCGGCACCGAGCTTCGTGCTGCAGAGCGTATCCCGGTCGGTCGGTTTGCGCGCGATGATGGTGTCGCCGCCCTTGCCGTCCGCAGGCGGCGCGGCCACGACCGCATAGGGGCCGCTTTCGACGCAGCGCACGCCCGGCGGCAACCGCAGGGCCGCTTCGGCCGGACCCGGGGTCGCGGCCAGCGCCGCGACGGCGGCAACGGCCAGCGTGGCACGGGCGAGGCCGCGCGGCAGGATGTTGCAAGACAGGGTCCTGAACGACAGGCTCTGGCGCGAGGGGATCGGAAGCGGCATGGCGATGGGCCTTTCACGTCGTCGGGCGAAGCCGGCATCCTGTTGCGGACGCCACCGGCCGGCCCCGGCTCAGGACAGGGCGAGGGCCTGGGCCGTCACGGTCCGGTTGCGGCCTTGCTGCTTCGCCGCGTAGAGCGCCTTGTCGGCGAGATCGATCAGGTGAGTGTAGTCCGGATGGCCGTCGAAGGTCGCGGCGCCGATCGACACGGTGACGCGCCAGTTCGAACCGTCCGGCAGGTTCAGGGCCTTCTGCTCCAGCGACAGCCGGATGCGTTCGGCCACGTCCACGCCCTGCGCCGCATCGGTCTCGATCAGCGCGATCAGGAACTCCTCGCCGCCATAGCGGAAGACGAAGTCGCTGAGACGCACGGTATCGAGGATCACGTCGGCGACCTGCCGTAGCACGAGGTCTCCGACCGAATGCCCGGCGCCGTCGTTGATCCGCTTGAAGTGGTCGACATCGAGCATCAGCAGCGTGAACGGCGCGCCGCCCTTGATGGCGATCGCGGTCTCGCGGCCGAGGATGGACGGCAGAAAACGCCGGTTCAGCGTGCGCGTCAGCGGATCGCGGCCGCTCTCCAGCCCGGCGACGCTCTGGAACAGTTCACCCAGCAGGAACTTGATCTCGTCGACCATCGTCTGGAGGCGGCTCGTCAGCGCCGACAGCGGCGGCCCGCCCGCCTCCCGGGCCTCCGCGATCTTGGGCAGCAGCACGCGGTCGATGTTCTGCAGGTTGGCGTTGATGGTCTCGAGCGAGGGCGATCCCTGGAACATCAAGCCGGCGCGGTGATGCAACCAGAGCCCGAACGGCGAGGAACAGATCGGCGGCAGGGCACCGCCTGCGCCGCCGCCGAGCAGGCTGAACAGGATCGACTGGCTCCATTCCATCAGGGCGGCGCGCTGGCTTTCGCGGTCGACGGTGCTGTCCTGGCCGATGGCGAACAGACGGAACGCCTCATCCACCTCGGCGCCCTTGGCGCTGACCGAGACATAGGCCTCGCCCATCAGGCACATGGCGTCGTCGATGCGGTTGTTGAGAATGCCCAGCGCGGTCGCCAGCGCGTCGCGGTCGAGCGGGCTCGCCACGAGGTAGGCCGCGATGGCGTTCTTCAGCAGGATCGTCCCCTTCATGACGAGATGCGCCGGTAGCCGCACGCGCGCATGGATCGCGCCGATGGCACGTTGATGCGCTTCGAAGCGGGCCCGCTCGCCGTCGGGGTCAGAGGCCAGAAGCTCCAGCAGCCATCGGCGAAGCCCCGGCTTCAGCCGTTCCTGCACCATGCCGTGGCTCAGGAATGCCGAGCCCTCGGTGTCCAGCATGAAGGTGCTGTAGAACAGATCGACGAGCGCATCCGCATGCTCAGCCGCGATCGCCGCGAGAACGGCTTGCGGATCCTGCGCGGCGGCGGCGGAAACCGCGGCCGGATGATCGTCGGAAATCTGGTCCATGATCTATCGGATAGCCGTCTCTCGGGCGCGCCTCAACCCACCCGGGTTTGCCGCTGGCCCGATAGCGCTCGCCAGCATTGCACGGCGGGGTCGCTCTGCCCGGGGGGGACCGCAGCCGCGGGCCGTGCGATGGTTCAGGCGCCGCGCCTGTCGTGAGGTTGGTGGCGGCAAACCGCCGCCGGTTCAGGAGGTTGAGGGCCGGATGTCGCTTCCCGGCCACTCGGCGTGTCGCGCGTCAGGCTGTCTCGGCGCTGTTCATGGCGCGCCGTTCGGTCGCCATGCGGTCGATGGCCGCGCGCAACGCCGGGTGGCGGGTCATGAACTGGTTGAAGTCTCGCCGGTCGAGAACCTGGAACTGGCAGAAATCGATCGCCGTCACGTCGGCGGTCCGCCGCTCGCCGGAAAGAAGCGCCATTTCGCCGAAGATCGCTCCGGCCTTGAGGGGAATGCGGTGGTCGCCCACCTGCACCTCCACCGCGCCCGACGAGATGAAATACATCGCGTCGCCCCGGTCGCCCTTGCGGATCACGCGCTGGCCGGGCGAGGCGGATTTCGGCCGGAACAGCAGCAGGAGCGAATCCTGGTCGTGCTCGTCGATCAGCGACAGCATCGGGAACGTCTTGATGAGTTCCTCGATCTCCAGCTTGCGGGCATGTTCCCGTTCCTCGCCGCGCGCCTTGTTGCGCGCGAGTTCCTTCTCCAGCGCGTGAAGGCGCTTTTCGCCGAAGAACGGCTTGCCGGGCGCCGGCGCGAACCGCTTCTGCAGCATCCCCGTCACGAAGAACACCGCCGGGTTGAGGATGATCGACAGGATCGAGCCGGCGAGCACGAGGTCGCGGCCCTCCGGCGGCATCAGGCCGTAGGAGATGCCGAGGGCGAGCAGGATGAACGAGAACTCGCCGATCTGCGCGAGCCCGGCCGAGACCATCAGGCCCGTCGAGACGGGATAGCCGAGCGCAAGCACGATGCCGAACGCGATCACGCCCTTGCCGACGATGATGAGCGCGAGCACGCCCAGCACCGCATCCGGCTCGCGGATCAGGATCGAGGGATCGAACAGCATCCCGACAGTGATGAAGAACAGCACCGAGAAGGCGTCCTGCAGCGGCAGGGAATCGGCGGCGGCCCGGTGGCTGAAATGGGATTCGCTGAGCACGACGCCGGCGAAGAACGCGCCGAGCGCGAACGACACGCCGAACACCGCCGCCGAGCCGTAGGCGATGCCGAGGGCGATGGCGAGCACGGAGAGCGTGAAGAGCTCGCGCGAGCCGGTGCGCGCGACCCGGGCGAGGATCCACGGCACCACCTTCGGCCCGAGGGTGATGGCGAGTGCGGCGAAGGCGGCGACCTTGCCGAGGGTGATGGCGATGGTGAGGAGGATCGGCTGGGCATCGCCCGCCGCGCCGTGGCCGGCAGCGGCATCCCCGGCCGCGTGGCCGCCGAGCACGCTCGCGAAGGCCGGCAGCAGCACCAGCGCCAGCACCATGGCGAGGTCTTCCACGATCAGCCAGCCGACCGCGACGCGTCCGTTCGGTGTATCGACCATGTTGCGCTCTTCCAGCGCCTTCAGGAGCACGACCGTGCTCGCGACGGAGAGGCTGAGGCCGACGACGATGCCGGCGCCGAGGCTCCAGCCCCAGGACAGGCACATGCCGATGCCGAGCAGCGTGGCGAGCAGGATCTGGCCGACGGCGCCGGGGACCGCCACCCCGCGGACCGCGAGCAGGTCGGCGGCCGAGAAGTGCAGGCCGACGCCGAACATCAGCAGGATCACGCCCATTTCGGACAGTTCGCTTGCGAGCCCGGCGTCCGCCACGAAGCCGGGCGTGAACGGTCCCATCATCACGCCGGCGATCAGGTAGCCCACGAGCGGCGGCAGGCGCAGCCGGTCGGCGAGGTAGCCGAACACGAACGCCAGCACGAAGCCGATGGCGAGCATCGCAATGAGAGTGACGTCGTGATGCATTGGCCGGTTCCCGAACGTGATGCGCGCCGCCGCCTGCCAGGCCGGCTCCGGTCTGAATGCCGTCTGAATGCCGTCATCGCAAGGGCATCGCCGACATCGAGGCCATATTTTCGCCGCTTCTCGTGACAAGGCGGGACGTCGTTGCAGTTCTGCGTCGCCGCGCGGGCGCGAACCGGCCGGAGCCGTTTCGAAATTGCCGGCGGGAGCCGGGCCGGTCACAATCGCGGCAACGAATCCTTATCCCAGGCATCTCCGCCAGAACGCCCGCTTCTGCGAACGGACCGGAACGAATTTCATGAGCGCCTATCAGGACCTTTCGGACCATTTCGGCCGGATCGCAGCGGTGTCGGATGCCCTCGGCATCCTGCAATGGGACAACGACGTGATGATGCCGGTCGGTGCCTCGTCGCGGCGCGGCGAGAGCCTCGCGGCGCTGAACGTGCTGCGTCACGGCATGACCACCGATCCGCGCCTCGGCGACCTGATCGCGGCGGCGGAGGACGACGCCGGCCTCGGCCCGTGGGAGCGGGCGAACCTGCGCGAGATTCGCCGCATCTGGACGGTCGAGACCGCGCTGCCGGCCGATCTCGTCGCCGCGTCGACCCGGGCGGTCGCGGCGTGCGAGATGGGGTGGCGGCAGGCGCGTGCGGCCTCCGACTTTGCCGCCCTGCTGCCGCGCCTCGCCGAGGTGCTGCGCCTCCAGCGCGAGATCGCGGTCGCCAAGGGCGAACGGCTGGGGCTCTCGCCCTATGACGCGCTTCTCAACGACTACGAGCCGGGCGGCCGGTCGGCGGACATCGATCTTCTGTTCGACGACCTCGCCGCCTTCCTGCCGGGCTTCACCGCCGAGGTGATGGAACGGCAGGCGCGCCGGCCGGCCGATCCGCCGCTGGAAGGCCCGTTCCCGGTCGACGTCCAGCGCGCCCTCGGCCTCAGAATGATGGCGGCGCTCGGCTTCGACTTTACCCGCGGACGGCTCGACGTCTCCACCCACCCGTTCTGCGGTGGCGCGGACGACGACGTCCGCATCACCACCCGCTACGA
>JAEZMP010000182.1 GCA_023442215.1 Pseudomonadota bacterium | reverse complement strand
GTGGAAGGCCGCGTCGCGGTCGCCCGCCGGCTTCTCTCCGGCCACGGCAATATCGGCTTTGGCGCCGCCAACAACCTCGCACTTCTCGACCGCGATGCCGATATCCTGATCGTGGCGAACCCCGATCTCGTCTACGAACCGGAGGCGTTCGCGGCCCTTCTCGACACCTTCGCCCGCGAGCCCGGCGCCGGTCTGGTGACGCCGGCCTTCGTCGAGGCGGAGCGCGCGGGGGAAGCCGCGGGGCAGGGCGGCGCGGCGCATCACGTCAGTCACCTCTGCAAGCGCTATCCCTCGTTCGCCGTGCTGTTCGGCCGGGGCTTCCTGCCGGCGGGGATGCGGCGCGGCCTTGCGCGCGAAATCGCCGCCTATGCCATGGCGGACAAGCCCGCCGACCGCGACTGGTGGGATCCGCCGATCGTCACCGGCGCGTTCATGGCCTTCCGCGCGCCGGTCTTTCGCGCCATCGGCGGGTTCGACCCGCGCTTCTTCCTCTATTTCGAGGATTTCGACATCAGCCTGCGCGCCGCGCAGGTCACGCGGCTCTATTTCGCCGCCGCCGTCCGCATGGTCCACGACGGCGGCGACGCCGGCCGCAAGGGCTGGAAGCACGTGCGGATGTTCTCCGCCTCGGCCTTCAGGTTCTGGGCGAAGCACGGCTTCCGGCTCTGGGCCGTGAAGGACACGCCGCCGCGCCGCGTCCCGGCCTGAGCGGCCGCCGGCCCGCGCCGCCATCGCGGTCCCCCAAAGGGCCGCGACTTGAGCCGCGCCTTCAGATCAGCAGCGGATCGCCGTCGATCACCACGCGATGGTTGGCGTTCAGCCACTCGTCGCTGTCGCGCCACTGAAGGGTGAACTCGATCACGGTGCCCGGCGCGGCTTCGCCGGTCGGCAGGTCCACCATGTGGATGCCGAAGCCCGGATCGGCGGTTTCGTCGTCGCGCACGGAAACCCAGTCGTCCATGGTCCAGCGCACCCGCGCGGGGCGCGGCAGCTCGATCCGCAGCAGCTTGCCGGCCGGCAGCGTGCGGAGCTTGTGGTTGAAGCGCCACGGCCGCACCGGCGAGGTCATCCTCTCCACCTGATAGCGCTGCACCGGCTGCGGCGGCATGTCGAACACCTTGCCGTCGCGCAGCGAGCGCAGCAGCTTGATGTGCTCGCCGTGCGCCCACACCAGCGGCATGGCGCTGCCCGAGGGCTTGCCGCGGAACAGCTCGCGCTCGGGAATGTCCGGCCCGTCCCAGACCTGCTCCGGCAGCATCCCGCCGTCGCTGGCGCTCGCCTCCAGCGTCGCCAGCAGCTTCTCGGCCTCGTCGATCCGGCCGGCGGCGATCTCGTAGTGCGCCCGCTCCGCCGTCAGCAGCGGCCACGGCCGGCCGACGCCGATGCCGTCGAACGGGCTGCCGTCGTCGTGCTCGCCGTAGCCGTCGCCGTTGTAGCGCTTCCAGAGCGGACCCTGCGGCAGGTCCACCTTCACCACCGCGTCGATGGCCTTGACGGTGGAGAGGATGCGCGGATCGTCCGGCGCGCGCAGGCCGAAGCGGACCAGCGCGAGCGCGTCGGGGCTGATGAGCAGCTTGGCCGGCTGGTCGGTGTCGGCCGGCGGCCGGTTCTTCACCGGCACGTAGCCTTCGAGCGGCGAGGCGGAATCGGCGGTGTCCGGCGGCGCGATGCGCACATAGTAGCCTTCGATGCCGAGATCGGGGCAGAGTTCGGTCTCGGTCGCGAACGTCCAGCGCTCGATCTCGTCGTTCCAGGTGTCGGCCGTCTCGCGCAGGTAGCGCGCCTCGTCGGTCTGGCCGGCATCCTCCAGGATGTCGGCGCCGGCGAGCAGCGCGGCGATCTCCACCGCCAGCGTGAACGGCGAATAGCCGGCGTCCTCCTCCCAGCGGTCCTGACCGGTCACCGGGCCGTTGGCGACCAGATAGCCGGTCGCCTTCCGCACCATCGGCACGTAGCGCATGAAGGCGTTGCCGGGCAGGTGGCCGCCGCGCTTCAGAAGATCCGCCAGCAGCACCGGAAAGGCGCATTCGTCCATCTGCACGCCGTTCCAGTAGGGCGTGCCGTCGAGCCAGAGGTTCTGCGACCAGTGGCCGTCCGCCTCCTGCACCGATTGCAGGTAGCCGAGGATGGAGAGCGCTTCCTCCACCGCGCCGGCGGCGAGGAACCCGCCCGCCGTCTCCACGAGGTCGCGCGGCCAGACGAGATGGTAGCCGCCGAGGTCCTCGTCGCCCTTGTTGAAGCCCCACGGCACCGAGAGGCTGGCGATGGCGGCGCCGGGGAATGACACCGGCTGGTGCACGGCCAGCACCGTCGTCGAGGTTCGGTAGGGCGTGCGGTGGGTGTTCTCGTTCGGCCGGTCGAGCGGCAGCAGTGTCGCCTGCCAGGCGTGCCAGCCGCGCACATAGCGCCGCGCCACCGCGTTGAAGCCGTCCTGCAGCGAGCCGAGCGCGCGCTGGGCGGCCTCTTCGGGGCGCGAGGCGAAGCCGAGCGACAGCACGAACGGGCCGCCCGCGCGGTCGAGGTCGATCTCGCCGGTCAGCGCGATGTTGCCGTCCTCGGCGCGGTGATAGCGCGAAGCGAGGATGTTGTGGCGGTGCAGTTCCTGCCAGCCGTCCGACACCCCGACATAGCCGACGGAGCGGGCGAGCCACGGCACCGAGGACGCCACCGCGAGCGAGGTGCCGCCGCGCCCGGAGGCGAACAGCATCGGCGTGCCCTTGTAGTCCTCCAGCCATCCGGTGTTGTTGGCGCCGGCGTTGACGAGGTGCGGCGAGATCAGCGCGTAGAGGTGATAGTCGGCGTTGGTGCCCTTCAGCGCCTCGAAGGTGATCTCCTGCAGCAGCGTGTCGCGGCGGGGATCGGTCAGGATGCGCTTGTGGATGCGGTAGCGCCCGTCGATCGCGGTGTTGGTGATGCGATAGGCCGGCACGCCCGGCTCGAACGCGCGGATCTCGTGCACGGTGTCGCGCTTCTCCTCGGAGAAGTAGCCGCGTCCGTCGGTCACGATCAGCCCGAAATCGCGCGTGCAGGCGGTGTCGACGCGCGGATAGTAGATCTCGTTCAGGATGCCGTGGCTGATGGTGAACCACACCCGGCTCGCCGCCGTCAGCGACGTCCCGACCGCGCTCTTGGCGCTCGATGTCCAGCGCGCCTCCCATCCCGGCTTGCCCGGCGGCTCGAAAACCGGTCCTTCCTGCATGGGAGCATCCTCTCTTCAGCCGCGGGTCTTGATCGGCGCGGGTCCGTCGCGGTCCGGGGCGTGCGCTCGGCACGCGGACCGTCCTGACGAAGCCGGCCACGCCCGCTCCATGGTCGTCGCCCTGGCGAGACGATAAACGATTCGGCGTGCGGGGCGAGCAGTTTCGCCGGCCGTGCTCCGGCCCGTCCGCCACGCGCCGATCACGCGTCTGTCATCGGATCGCGCTCCCGCGCCGCGCTTGTGCCGCCGTCCTTGTACGGCCGTCCTCACGCCACCGTGCTTGCGCCATGGCCCGGCCTGATGTCACATTGCCGTCGCCGTCCCGGCCGATTTTGGCCGGACGGGTGGAAGCGCTCCCGCTCGCGCCGCCGGTGTGGCCGGGGCTTCCTGAACGTCCGGCATGATGGGCGTCGGCTTCCGCCACGACGGTTTCCGCCGCGGCGCACGCCGGCATCGGTTCGACGGGCCGGGCCCGCCGCGCCGGCCTCGACGGGCTTGCACGCAGGCCGCTGCAGAACGCCGCACCGCCCGGTGCGGCCGGGTTTCACGGGAACGGGCCCGCGCGGGCTGACGCGCTCGAGGCTTCGTTCCGGATGTCGGAATTTCAGGGAGGACGGATCATGCAGCTTGGAATCATCGGACTCGGCCGCATGGGCGGCAACATCGCCCGCCGTCTCGGCAAGGCCGGCCACCAGTGCGTGGTCTACGACGCCAATCCGGCCGCCGTCGCCGCGCTTGCCGGCGAGGGCGCCGTCGCGGCCTCGGATCTGGCGGACCTCGTCTCCAAGCTGTCCACGCCGCGCGCGGTGTGGGTGATGCTTCCGGCGGGCGAGATCACCGAGACCACCGTCGAGGCGCTCGCCGGCCTGCTCGGGCCGGGCGACACCATCATCGACGGCGGCAACAGCTTCTACAAGGACGATATCCGCCGCGCCGCCAAGCTCGCGGAACAGGGCCTCGATTATGTCGACGTCGGCACCTCCGGCGGCGTCTGGGGCCTGGAGCGCGGCTACTGCATGATGATCGGCGGCCCGAAGGCAACGGTCGACCGCCTCGATCCCATCTTCGCGACGCTCGCGCCCGGCATCGGCAACATCGAGCGCACCCCCGGCCGCGATGCCCTCGATCCGCGCGCCGAGCAGGGCTACATCCACGCCGGCCCGGCCGGTTCCGGCCACTTCGTCAAGATGATCCACAACGGCATCGAATACGGCCTGATGCAGGCCTATGCCGAAGGCTTCGACATCCTGCGCAACAAGAACTCCACCGAGCTGCCGGAGGCGGAGCGTTATGAGCTCAACGTCGCCGACATCGCCGAGGTGTGGCGGCGCGGCAGCGTGGTGTCGTCGTGGCTGCTCGATCTCGCCGCCATCGCGCTCACCGAGAACGCGGATCTCACCGACTACGAAGGCTCCGTCGCCGATTCGGGCGAAGGCCGCTGGACGGTGCTGTCCGCCGTCGAGGAAGCGGTGCCGGCCGACGTTCTGTCCGCCGCGCTCTATGCCCGCTTCCGGTCGCGGAAGGATCACACCTTCGGCGAGCGCCTGCTGTCGGCGATGCGCTTCCAGTTCGGCGGCCACATCGAGCAGCACGGCAGCTGAGGCCGCCGCGGCCCTGCGGCGTCCGCGCGGGTCAGCGCGGGCGTCGTCCTGAAGGCCGCGTCCCGCCGTGCCTCGATCCGGCGCATCGCGCTTGCGGCGCGCCGGCCACCACACCGCACCAACGACATCACCTCAAGGCCGCCGAGCGGGGACGCGAATGACCGACCAGAACCAGCACAGGACGCCGTCCGAGCGCATTTCCCTGCTCGTCTCGGATGTCGACGGCACCCTCGTCGATCCGAGCAAGGCGCTGACCCCGGCGACCCTCGATGCCGCCCGCAGGCTGCGTGAAGCCGGCGTCGAGCTCGCCATCGTCTCCTCGCGCCCGCCGCGCGGCATGGCGATGCTGCTGGAGCCGCTCGGGGTCGAAATCTTCGGCGGCTTCAATGGCAGCGCTATCCTGAAGCCGGACTTCACCGTCATCGAGCAGGACTTCGTGCCCGAGGCCGCCGCGCGCACCTCGATCGAGGCCTTCCGCAAGGCCGGGCTCGAAATCTGGGTGTTCAGCGGCGTCGAGTGGTACATCACCGATCCGGACGGCCCCTATGTGCCGAAGGAGCGCCACACCGTCCAGTTCGAGCCGACCCTCGTCGACGATTTCGGCCCGCTGCTCGGCAAGGTCGGCAAGATCGTCGGCGCCTCGCGCGACTACGATCTCGTGGCCCGCCTCGAAGGCGAGCTGCAGGGCGCGCTCGGCCCCTCCGCCTCCGCCCACCGCTCGCAGCATTACTATCTCGACGTCACGCCGCCCGATGTCGACAAGGGCCATGCAGTGCGCCGCTTCGCCGAGCATTTCGGCGTGCCGCTGAACGAGGTCGCCGCCATCGGCGACATGGTCAACGACGTGCCGATGTTCCGCGCCGGCGGCCTCGCCATCGCCATGGGCAACGCCTCCGACGAGATCAAGGC
>JAEZMP010000467.1 GCA_023442215.1 Pseudomonadota bacterium | reverse complement strand
CGCGCCGGACTTCAGCTCCACATGGCGCTCGATGCCGGCCGCGAATACGAGGTGGTGGCCTTCGTCGACGACGACAGTACGCTGCAGGGCACGCACATCAGCGGCCGCAGGGTCTATCCGCCGGGTGAACTCAAGGCGCTGATCGACCGCCATGGCGTCAAGCGGCTGCTGCTCGCCATGCCCTCGATCCCGCTCCGGCGCCGGCAGGCGCTGGTGAAGCGGCTGTCCGACCTCGACGTGATGGTGCAGACGGTGCCCTCCACGCCGGAGCTTCTGACCGGCATGGCGCGGATCGACGCGCTGAGGCCCGTGACGCCCGAGGATCTGCTGGAGCGGGCGAGCGTCGATCCCCACATCGACCTGCTGTCGCCCTCGATCCGCGGCAAGGCGGTGATGGTGACCGGCGCGGGCGGCTCGATCGGCTCGCAGCTCTGCCGCCAGATCGTCGCGCTCGGGCCCCGCCTGATCGTGCTCTACGAGATCAGCGAGTTCGCGCTCTATTCGATCGACGAGGAACTGCGCGACATCGCGCTCGCCGTCGCCGAGCGGGACGACATGGCCGTGCCGGCGATCTATCCGGTGCTCGGCAATGTCTGCGACGGCAAGCGCGTGGGCGAGGTGATCGAGGCCTTCGGCATCGAGACCGTCTATCACGCCGCCGCCTACAAGCACGTGCCGCTCGTGGAGCAGAACGTGCTCGGCGGCCTCGCCAACAACGTGCTCGGCACCGACGCGGTCGTGCGGGAGGCGCTGCGCCACGGCGTGGAGCGGTTCACGCTGGTTTCGACCGACAAGGCGGTGCGCCCGACCAACGTGATGGGCGCGACCAAGCGCTGGGCGGAACTCGTCTGCCAGGACGCCCAGACCCGCTCCACCGGCACCGTGTTCTCCATGGTGCGGTTCGGCAACGTGCTCGGCTCGTCCGGCTCGGTGGTTCCGCTGTTCGAGCGCCAGATCAAGCGCGGCGGCCCGGTGACGGTGACGCATCCCGACGTCACCCGCTTCTTCATGACGATCCCGGAAGCCGCGCAACTCGTGGTGCAGGCGGGCGCGATGGCGAGCGGCGGCGAGGTGTTCCTGCTCGACATGGGCGAGCCGGTGCGCATCGACGATCTCGCGCGGCGGATGATCGAGCTGCACGGGCTGAAGGTACGCGACGCGGCGACGCCCGACGGCGACGTCGACATCGTCTATACCGGCCTCCGCCCCGGCGAGAAGCTCTACGAGGAACTGCTGATCGGCGACAATCCGATGCCGACCCAGCACCCGAAGATCATGCGAAGCCGCGAGAACGGCGTCGACGCGGGGGAACTCGCCGACCTGCTCGCGGGCCTGCGCGCCGCGGTCGAGAACACCGACGTTGCGGCCGCCATCGGCCTGCTCTGCCGCGCCGTGCCGGAATACCGGCCGATCGCGGCGACGGTCGACATCGTCGCGACCCACCGGCCGAGACCGGACGGCGAGGCGGACGATGGGGCGGACATGCGTGCGGACGGGCCGGAGATCAAATTCGTCCCGGTCGCCTTCGCGCCGGCGCAGCGCCGGTAGGACATCGCCCGGGGCGAAGCGCCGGCTGGCAACAGATCGGCGCGGCGTTAGCTGGTGGTGGCGATCCCGCTCGCCGGGCCGGATCAGCCTGACCGCGCCGGCCCCAACGCGCAAACCGGCCATCTTCCCCCTGCCCTCACCCCAGACGGCGCCGCAACGACGGTGGCGCGGCCACGCCCTTGCGACGCATCAAGGCGCCGACGGCCCGATGGGGCTTGATGGATGCGAAGCGCGCCGGAGATGCCTGCCGGTCGGCACAATGCTGCGTCCGGAAGCTGCCGCGGTCTCCGTCCTTCCCCGCGCGAGGGCGCGGAACCGGCCGGAACCGGGATTTCGGGCGCGCGTTGATGGGATGGGCAGGCATGACGCCGTGCCCGATGCAGGAGGCCCGACGATGGTTTTCCATGAACCCGGCACAGCCGGCCCGCGCGATACCGGAACCACGCCGGAGACGCCGACGGAACAGGCGCATCCGGCGGGTCCTCACGCCAAGCCGCACCTGACCAATCCGATGTCGACGCCCGGCTCCGGGATGCTGCCGGACATGCCTTCGGACGATGACCGGAAGGACGTCGATCCGGCGGGCGGCTGACCCATCCAGATCCACAGAGAGTTTCGGACTGCCCGCCGATGTGCGGGCCGTCGTCGTTTCCGGGGGGGGGGAGTAGCTCCCGATCGCTCCCGGCTCAATGGCTTGAGCCAATCCTTCTCGTTCAGATCGCGTCGATCCGACCGGAAAGGGTCTAGCGATAGAGATCGGCCCGAGTGGGCGGCAGGCCGGACAGGCCCTTGGCGCGGCGGGAGCCCAGCGTCTGGAAGATGCCGATGGTGCCGCGTTCGAAGCCCAGGGAGACGCCGGCGAGATAGAGCAGCCACAGCCGCGTCTTCGCCTCGCCCACCTCGGCGATCGCCTTGTCGCGGTTGGCATAGAGCCGCTCGCACCAGAGCTTGGTGGTGCGGGCATAATGCTCGCGCCATCCCTCCACGTCGTGAATCTCGAAGCCGTGCCGCTCGATGGCGGACACCGAGTGGCCGATATGGTCGAGCTCGCTGCCGGGGAAGATGTAGTTCACGATGGCGGCGTATTCAGGCCGCTTCTTGCGGAAGGCTTCCTCGGTCTTCTTCGCCGGCCGGGTGATGGCGTGGTTGAGAAGAAGGCCGCGCGGACGCAGCAGCTCGCGCATCTTGGTGAAATAGGCAGTCTGGTTGTCGAGCCCGACATGCTCGAACATGCCGATGGACGCGATCTTGTCGAAGGTACCCTCGACCAGGCGATAATCCTTCAGCTCGACGTGCACCTTGCCCTGCAGACCGAGGCGCGCGATCTTTTCCTGGACGAAATCATATTGCGCCTGGGACAGCGTCACGCCGTGGGCCTCGACGCCGTAGTTGCGGGCGGCGTGGCAGACGAGCCCGCCCCAGCCGCAGCCGATATCGAGGAATTTCTCGCCCGGCTTCAGCCGTAGCTTGCGGCAGATCATGTCGAGCTTGGCGATCTGCGCTTCCTCGATTCCGGCATCCCAGCGCGGGAAATAGGCGCAGGAATATTGCATCTCCGGATCGAGGAAGAGGCCGTAGAACGCGTTCGACAGGTCGTAGTGGAACTGTACCAGCGCCTTGTTGTCGCGACCCTGCTCGTCGCGGGCCGCCTGATCGCCCTGGTAGGCATGGCCGGCCGCGGGCGGCGGCGCCTCCTTGGTGGAGGCGAACAGGAACGGCAGCAGCGAGCGCAGCAGCACCCACTTGTTGAGGCGCTTGACGAGCCCCTTCGAACCGAGTTCGCCGCGGCGCGCGGCGACGTCGAGCAGCGTGCCGCCGACGATGTCGATGTCGCCGGCAGCCATCAGCTCCACCAGCGTCGTGAGGCGCCGGCCGCGCAGCAGGCGGGTGATCGCCACCGGCGTGCGGATGGCGAAGCCGAGATCGCCCCTGGCATTCGGGCCCAGCGGAATGGTCTCGCCATTCCACAGCGTCACCACCAGGTCGGCCCGCAGCTCGCCCGCGATGTGGTTGATCGCGGTCCGCGCCGCCTTCAGCAGCCTGTCGTCCTTCGTCACGCGCGTGCATCTCCCGAATCGGCGTCGACGGCGCCTGCCGGCGCCCCGAAATTTGCGCGCACGTTAAGCGAGGCGCTCGCCGGATGCCAGATGTTGCGTCGCAATCGGCCGGCCAGGCCGCGGCGACACGCCCGTGCGGCTTTGTCGCAGGAGAGCGCGGCCCACGGAATGCCCGGCAAAGCATCGATCGGCGCATTTTTCTCGATCGCGTCGACGCTTCCGTAACGGCCTCCCGCTAAAACAGGCTTGGGTACAGCGCCGGACCGGGGGGCGCGCATTCGCAGCGCTCGCCAACCCGATCGGTCTGGCCGGCAATCGGGCGGACGCCCGGCGTACAATGCAGGTGTTGTGACAATGGTCGAGCAGACCCTCTATCTGATCCAGGCCTTCAGCGAGAGCACGCGCGGCCGCCTGCTGTCCGA
>JAEZMP010000143.1 GCA_023442215.1 Pseudomonadota bacterium | reverse complement strand
GCGAGCGGCTCGTGCCGATCCGCCCGATCGCGCCCGCCTCCAGCGGCTTTCTCGCGAAGACCGACAGGCGCGAGCGCACCTCGGACGGGCCGATCGTCACCTTCGAGCGGGTGTTCAAGAGCTACGGTGCGAAGCGCAAGCGCGGAAGCCGGCTCATCGGCCCGATCCGGGCGATGGACGACATCAATTTCACGGTGCGCCGTGGCGAATGCCTCGGCATCGTCGGTGAATCCGGTTCGGGCAAGACCACCTCCGCGCTTGCGCTGATGCGGGCCATCGACATCGATTCCGGCCGAATCCTGTTCGACGACGGCCACGGCGCGGTGGACGTAGCGCACCTGCGCGGCAGCGATCTGTTCGCCTATCGCCGCAAGGCGCAGATGATCTTCCAGGACCCGTTCTCGTCGCTCAATCCGCGCATGACGGTGAACGAGATCATCTCCGAGCCGCTCACCATCCACGAGAAGCTCAGCGACGAGGAACGCTCCGAGCGGGTTCGCGAGCTGATGCGCCTCGTCGGGCTCGATCCCCGCTTCCTGCGGCGCTATCCGCACTCGTTCTCCGGCGGGCAGCGCCAGCGCATCGGCATCGCGCGCGCTCTGGCGCTGAAGCCGGACCTGATCGTGTGCGACGAGCCGGTCTCGGCGCTCGATGTCTCGGTCCAGGCCCAGATCCTCAATCTCCTGAAGGATCTCCAGTCCGAACTCGGACTGACCTATATCTTCGTCAGCCACAATCTCGCGGTCATCGACTACATGGCCGACCGGGTCGTGGTGATGTGCAGGGGCCGGGTCGTGGAGATCGGCGCCACCCGCGAGGTGGTGAGCGATCCGATCCACCCCTACACCAAGGCCCTGCTGACCGCCGTCCCGGAGGCGAGCCTCGACCATCCGCTCGACTTCGCGGCGCTGTCCGCCGGACGCACGTCCGATCCCGCTTCGTGGCCGGAACCGTTCCGCCTCGGGCCGGACACGCCGCCCACGCTGGTGGAAATGCGGCCGGGCCGATTCGTCTGCGCGCCCGGCATCGCCGGCCAGATCCCCGCGACAGGCCAGCTGGAGGTTGCCGGATGAACGCCGCCCGTCTCGCCCTTTCCAGCCCGGCAGCCCTGTTCGGCTCCACCGTCCGCCTCGCGTCCGCGCTCGGGCTCTGCGTCCTGCTGGCGGGTGCCCTGCCGCCGGCCACCGCTCGTGCCGCTTCCGATCCCGCACCGGCGGCAGAAGCCGAAGGGCCGCAACTCCCCCCGCTCGCCGAGCGGCTGCCGAAGGATCCTCTGGTCGTCAATCTCCAGGCCATGGGCCTCAAGGTCGGCAAGCCCGGCGGATCGATCCGTACCCTGATCAGTCGCGTCAAGGACTCGCGCATGATCACGGTGTGGGGATATGCCCGCCTCGTCGGCTACAACGAGAAGCTCGAGATCGTGCCGGACATCCTCAAGTCCGTCGATGTCGAGGACGGGCGCGTCTTCACGCTGCACCTCAGGGCCGGTCACAAGTGGTCGGACGGCAAGCCCTTTACCGCCGAGGACTTCCGCTACTACTGGGAGGATGTCGTCGGCAACAAGGAGCTGACGCCCGCCGGCCCGGAACCGTTCCTGCTGGTGAACGGCGAAATGCCGACGTTCGAGGTCATCGACGATCTCACGGTGCGCTACAGCTGGAGCAAGCCGAACGCTCTGTTTCTGCCGAGCCTCGCGGCTGCGCGTGATCCATTCATCTATCGCCCGGCGCATTACCTGAAGCAGTTCCACATCAAATACGCCGATCCCGACAAGCTGGCGGCGATGATCAAGAAGAAGAAGGCGCGCTCCTGGGCGGCGCTTCACTTCAAGATGGACAATCTCTACGACGCGATGGACCCGCACGAGCCGTCGCTGCAGCCGTGGGTTCCGTCGGAAAACTCCTCCGATCGCCGGCTGGTCATGCGCCGCAACCCCTATTTCCATCGCGTCGACGAAACCGGTCAGCAGCTTCCCTATGCCGACGCGGTGGTGATGAACGTGGTCTCCGCCAGCCTGATCCCGAGCCAGACCCAGGCGGGCGAGGCCGATCTCCAGGCGCGAGGACTGTCCTTCCCGGACATCACGGTGCTGAAGCGCGGCGAGGCGCAATCGGGCTACCGCACCTATCTCTGGCCGATGTCCACCTCGAACCAGGTGGCGATCTACCCGAACCTGACCGTGGCCGATCCGATGTGGCGCACGCTCCTGCGCGATACCCGCTTCCGCCGCGCGCTGTCGCTCGGCATCGACCGCGACATGATCAACCGCGTGCTCTATTTCGGCCTCGCCGAACCCTCCAACAACGCCGTGCTGTCGAAGAGCAAGCTGTTTGAGCCGGATTTCCGCACGAAATGGGCGACCTACGATCCGGCAGAGGCCAACCGGCTGCTCGACGAGGTCGGGCTCAAGAAGAAGCGCAGCGACGGCATCCGCCTGTTGCCGAACGGCGAGCCGCTTCAGATCGTCATCGAGGCCGATGGAACCAGCCAGGAACAGGTCGACATGTTGCAACTCGTCGCCGAGACGTGGCGGGAGATCGGCGTCAACCTGTTCGTCAAGGGCTCGGACCGCGACATCATGTGGAACCGCGCGCTCGCCGGCAGCCTCGTGATGATGGCCGCGAACGGCTACGACAACGGCATCCCGACGAGCGAGATGAGCCCGGCCGAGCGCGTGCCGTCCGACAGTTCGTTCGTGCTGGGCATGGGCTGGGGCGCCTATCGCGACAGCGAGGGCGCCAACGGCGAGAAGATCGACTATCCGCCGGTGCAGAAGCTGATGGATGCCTATAACGACTGGCTGTCGGCGCGCGACGACGAGGCCCGCACCGAGGCGTGGAAGACGATCATCCGCACCCATGTGGACGAGACGCTGTCGATCGGCATCCTGGCTTCGGTGAAGCAGCCGGTGGTGGTGGCCCGCAACCTGATGAACGTGCCGGAAACCGCGTTCTACGGCTTCGAGCCCGGCGCGTTCTTCGGCATCTACCACATGGACTGCTTCTGGTTCGATACGAACAACAAGACCGCGGATCGGAACTGAGCCTCATGCTGGCCTATATCATCAGACGCACGCTGGCGATGATCCCGACGCTCGCGGTCATCAGCTTCCTGATCTTCGTCGTCATCCAGTTGCCGCCTGGGGACTACCTGTCCAACCAGATCGCGGAACTGCGCTCGTCCGGCGAGGCGGCCTCGATCGCGAAGGTCGAGTTCCTGCGCAAGGAGTTCTCCCTCGACCGGCCGTTCCTCGAACGCTACCTGATCTGGGTCGGCGCGTGGCCGGGGCCGCACGGCTTCGACGGCCTGCTTCAGGGCAACTGGGGCTGGTCGTTCGAGTACGACAAGCCCGTCGCGGACGTGGTCGGCCCCACCCTGCCGCTGACGATCATCCTCAATCTCGCGACGGTGCTGTTCGTCTATGTGGTGTCGTTCCCGATCGGCATCTACTCGGCGACCCGGCAATATAGCTGGGGCGATTACGGCTTCACGCTGATCGGCTATATCGGGCTTGCCGTTCCCAACTTCCTGTTCGGGCTCATCCTGCTCTATCTCGCCAACCGCTGGTTCGGGCTTTCCATCGGCGGGTTGATGGACCCGCGCTATGTCGATGAGCCATGGAGCTGGGCCAAGGGGATGTCGATCCTGGGCCACCTCATCGTGCCGACGATCGTGATCGGCACCGCGGGAACAGCCGGCATGATCCGTCGGCTGCGAGCCAACCTGCTCGACGAGATCCACCGGCAATATGTCGTCACCGCCCGTGCCAAGGGGCTGAGCGAGCGCAAGCTTCTGGTGAAATATCCGCTGCGGATGGCACTCAATCCGTTCATCGCCGATATCGGCCACCTGCTGCCGTCGCTCGTCTCGGGCTCGGTCATCGTCTCGGTGGTGCTCAACCTTCCGACCGTCGGTCCGGTGCTGCTCGATGCGCTGCGCTCGCTCGACCAGTTCCTCGCGGCCTTCATCCTGATGTTCGTGGCGCTCCTGACGGTGGTCGGCATGCTGGTGTCCGACCTTCTTCTGGGCGTGCTCGATCCCCGCATCCGTCTCGGCGGAAAGGTGCGTAAATGAGTTCCGAAGTGTCCGCGACGTCCGGGCCGCGCACGCCCCACTATGTCGACCCGCGCCCGTTCGATCCGGCCGAGACGGAGATCCTGACGCCGGAGCAGGAGCGCTTCTATCAGGCGTCGCAGTGGAGCATTATCTGGATGCGCTTCCGCCGCCACCGCGTCGCGGTGTGGTCGGGCGTGATCCTGATCCTGTTCTATCTGTGCGTGCCGTTCGCCGGCGTGATCGCGCCCTATACCCCGAGCGACCGCGACAACTATCATCTCTATGCGCCGCCGCAGGGCCTGCACCTGTTCCACGACGGCAAGTTCGTCGGCCCGTTCGTCTACGGGCTGAACGCGCGCGTCGACATGGATGAGATGCGGTGGGTCTACGAGGTCGACGAGACCGCCGTGCAGCCGCTGCGTTTCTTCTGTTCCGGCAGCCCCTATTCGTTCTGGGGTGTGGTCGAAACCCGCTTCCATCTCGTCTGCCCGGCGGAGGGCGGCACATTCTTTCCCCTCGGGACCGACCGCCTGGGGCGCGACATCTTCTCCGGTCTCATCTACGG
>JAEZMP010000112.1 GCA_023442215.1 Pseudomonadota bacterium | reverse complement strand
GCGTAGAACACGAAGTCCGATGCCTTGGCGATCACTTCCGGCGTCTGGATGAAGTTGATGAAGGCCATCGCCTCGGCCGGGTGCGGCGCATCGGCGGGAATGGCCATCTGGTCGACCCAGAGATGCGCGCCTTCCTTGGGGATCTTGTATTCGATGTTCACGCCGTTCTTGGCGTCTGCCGCGCGGTTGCGCGACTGGAACACGTCGCCCGAATAGCCGACCGCCACGCAGATGTCGCCGTTGGCGAGCGCGTTGATATATTCGGAGGAATGGAACTTCTGGATGTAGGGGCGAACCTTCATCCACAGCTCGCCGGCCTTCTGCAGGTCTTCCGGCTTCTTCGAATCCGGGTCCATGCCGAGATAGTTCAGCGCGGCCGGAATGGTGTCGTCGGCGGCGTCGAGAATCTGGATGCCGCAGCTCGCCAGCTTCGAAGCATTGGCCGGATCGAAGATCAGCGCCCACGAATCGGTCGGGGCGTTCGGCAGCACGGCCGCCACCTTGTCCTTGTTGTAGCCGATGCCGACCGTGCCCCACATGTAGTTCACGGAATAGTCGTTGCCGGGATCGAACTTGGCCGCCTCGGCCATGATCTCGGGCCACATGTGCGACAGGTTCGGGATGGCGGCCTTGTCGAGCTTCTGGAACACGCCGGCCTGGATCTGGCGGGCGAGGAAGTTGCCGCTCGGCACCACGACGTCGTAGCCCGAACCGCCGGAGAGCAGCTTGGTCTCAAGGATGTCGTTCGAATCGAACACGTCGTAGACGACCTTGATGCCCGTCTTGTCCGTGAACTCCTTGAGGATGTCGGGATCGATATAATCGGACCAGTTGTAGACGTTCACCACCTTGTCGGCGGCGAAGGCCGGTACGGCAACGCCGGCAAGCGCCACCGAGGCCAGCGCGGCGATCCCGATTCCGTAGCTGCATAAGGCCCGCATCCGCTGTTCTCCGCTTTTCCCTTTGGACACGCAGCGGTCTTGCGGCCATTTACGGGTCCGCGCGCCGCCCTTCATCCGGAGGTTAGTGACCTTCGGCGCCCGCCTCAACTCCCCCCGGCGCCCTTTTTGCCGCATTCCGCACCATGCCGAGTTTCGTTGCAGAGCCATGTCGGCGGAACCCGGTACGGGCGGCGGCCATTTTTTGACCTTCCGCTGGATTGTGTATGTTCGTCGGAGACAGCGCGATGACGGCCCGGCCCCGTCGCGGCACGAGCGGAGGAAGAAGGCGGTGCGCGTCCGCACGAAACTCAGACTGCGCATCATCGCGATCGTCGGTGTGATCGCGGCGGCGATCGGGGCAGCGATCAGCATATTCGGTCACGACGGCCCGCGCGGCATCGTCACCAGCATGTTTGTCGGCGCCCTTACCGGCATGGCGATGACCGGGATGGAAATCCTCATTCACAGCCGCTACGCGCAGTCCTTCCGCAAGCTGCCGTTCGCGGTCTGGCTGGCGGCGCGCGTCGTGGCCTACGGCATTTTCATCCCCGTGTTCGACCGCGTCGCGTTCTCGATCTCGGAGGGAATGCTCGTCCCCTGGCGTTTCGACCTCTCGATCTCGATTCCGCTCGCGCTGTTCTTCAACTTCATCTTCATGATCCTGCGGCACATCGGGCCGGCTATGTTCGGCAACCTGATGACCGGCCGCTACTACCGGCCGCGGGCCGAGGAACGCCTCGTCGCATTCTTCGATCTCAAAGGGTCGACGACGCTTGCCGAGCGCGTCGGCGACCTCAAGTTCCATTCCGTCCTCAACGACGTGTTCTTCGATGCCGGCGTCGCCATCGTTGAGGGACGTGGCGAGATCTACCGCTATGTCGGCGACGAGATCATCGCCTCGTGGCGTACCCGCTCGGCCGGCGCCGGGCAGAACTGCCTGCGGGCGATCTTCGGCACCGGCGACATCCTGAAGCGTCGCGCCGACCATTACCGGCGACAGCACGGCGTGCAGCCGAGCCTGCGCACCGCCGTCCATGCCGGACCGCTCGTCGTCGGCGAAATGGGCGACCTCAAGCGCGAGATCGTGCTTCTCGGCGACACGATGAACACCGCCGCCCGCATCGAGGACGTCAGCCGCAAGACCGGCCACGACATCGTGGTGTCCGAACCGGCCCTCGCGCTGATGCGGCCGCTGCCGGCCGGCATCGTCGCGATCCCGCTCGGCGACGCCGCCCTGCGGGGCAAGACGGAGCAGCTCCGGCTGTTCGCGCTCGCCCGCGAGGTGCCGGACGTCGGTTCGGGCGCGGAGCGAATTACGGCGGGCGCCCCCTAGGCGGCACACGGACGCCCGGCTAGGATGTCGGCCATGGGTCTTCCGATGGCGTGGAATTCCCCCAGTGGTTGCGCCGTCGGAATGCCCCCAACCGGTGGGCCGTTTTTTCCTTCGGGTGTTTCCAGTCTTTCTTCGGGTGATTCCAGCATGTCGAAAAAGAAGAAGCTCGAACGCGATGTCGAACGGGCGCGCGGCGTCGGTTCATTCGAGGAGGCGGAGAACTGGCTCTCCGACCGCGGGCTCCAGGACATCGAGTGCATCGTTCCCGATCAGGCGGGCGTCGCGCGCGGGAAGATGATGCCGGTGGAGAAATTCATCTCCGGCCCCAACATGACCATGCCGACCTCGATCTTCACCCAGACGATCACCGGCGACTATCCGGAGGACGAGGAGTTCGACGACATCTACGATCCCTCGGACGGCGATCTCGTCTTCGAGCCGGATTATTCCACCCTCGCCGTGGTGCCGTGGGCCAGCGATCCGACCGCCCAGATCATCCATGACGCCTATTACAAGGACGGCCGTCCGGTGGACGTCGCCCCGCGTCAGGTGCTGAAGCGCGTCATCGACCTCTACCGCCACAAGGGCTGGAAGGCCGTGGTCGCGCCGGAGATCGAGTTCTACCTGATCGAGCCCAACACCGATCCCGACTATCCCTTGAAGCCGCCGATCGGCCGTTCTGGCCGGCCGGAGATCGGGCGCCAGTCCTATTCCATCGCGGCGGTGAACGAGTTCGACGACCTGTTCGACGACATCTACGAGTTCTCCGAGGCCCAGGGGCTGGAGATCGACACGCTGATCCACGAGGAAGGATCGGCGCAGATGGAGATCAACCTGCTCCACGGCGATCCGCTGGAGCTGGCCGATCAGGTCTTCCTGTTCAAGCGCACGATCCGCGAGGCCGCGCTGCGTCACAAGATGTACGCGACCTTCATGGCCAAGCCGATGTCCCAGGAACCGGGTTCGGCGATGCACATCCACCAGTCGATCGTCGACATGGAGACGGGGCAGAACATCTTCTCGGATGCCAACACCGGCAATCCGACCACGGAGTTCTTCTCCTTCATCGCCGGCCAGCAGAAATTCCTGCCGCACGTCATGTGCATCCTGGCGCCCTACGTGAACTCCTACCGCCGGCTCGCCCGCAACACCGCGGCGCCGATCAACGTGCAGTGGGGCTACGACAACCGCACCGTCGGGCTTCGCGTGCCGAATTCCAGCCCGCAGGCCCGCCGCGTCGAGAACCGCACGCCGTCGACGGATTCCAACCCCTATCTCGCCATCGCGGCGTCACTCGCGTGCGGCTATATCGGCCTCGTCGAGGGGCTGAAGCCGGACGATCCGATCTCCGGCTCGGCGCGTCACCTGCCGTTCGGCCTGCCGCGCGACCTGCTCGGCGCGGTCGAGCTGTTCGAGAACTGCGAGGAACTCGCCGACATCTTCGGCAAGTCGTTCATCGCCACCTACCGCGCGATCAAGCAGCAGGAGTTCGAAACGTTCATGCGCGTGATCAGCCCGTGGGAGCGTGAGTTCCTGCTGCTCAACGTCTGAAGCGCCGGCCTTCGGCGCGCGGAGGCCGGCTCACGGCCTCCGCCCTTGGAGATGGCCGACCGGGTCGGCCCGCCGGCGTGCGCAGCCGCCGCGCCGGGCCGCCCGCGAGGCCGGAGAAAGCGCCGCTCGGCGAGCGGCAGAACCGGACCGGATCATGCCCACCAGCAATCTCTACGACACCAAGAGCCTCCGCGAGCGCGATGCCGCCCACCACTGGCATCCGTTCACCGACACGAAGGAACTCGGCGCCAACAGCCGCGTGATCGTCGGCGGCGAAGGGGTCTGGATCGAGGATTCGGAGGGCAACCGCATCCTCGACGGCATGGCGGGACTGTGGTGCACCCAGGTCGGCCACGGCCGCCGCGAGATCGCCGATGCGGTCTACGCGCAGATGACCAAGCTCGCCTACTACAACACCTTCTTCAAGACGACCCACCCGCCGGTGCTGGAACTCGCCGAGAAGGTGGCCTCCCTCGCCCCGCCCCACATGAACCGCGTGTTCTTCACCGGCTCCGGCTCGGAATCGAACGACACCGTCATCCGCATGGTCCGGCGCTACTGGGATCTCAAGGGCAAGCCGCACAAGAAGACCATCATCGCCCGCCGCAACGGCTATCACGGCTCCACCGTCGGCGGCGCCAGCCTCGGCGGCATGACGCCGATGCACGGCCAGGGCGACCTGCCGATCCCCGGCATCGTCCACATCGCCCAGCCCTACTGGTTCGGCGAGGGCGGCGATCTGTCTCCGGCCGAGTTCGGGCTGAAGGCCGCGCGCGCCCTCGAGGCCGCGATCGATGCCTTCGGCGCCGACCGCATCGCCGCCTTCATCGCCGAGCCCGTGCAGGGCGCCGGCGGCGTCATCATCCCGCCCGAGACCTACTGGCCGGAAGTCGCCCGCATCTGCCGCGAGCGCGACATCCTGCTCGTCGTCGACGAGGTGATCTGCGGCTTCGGCCGGCTCGGGGAATGGTTCGGCTCGGTCCATTTCGGCGTGGAGCCGGACCTGATGCCGATCGCCAAGGGCCTGTCGTCCGGCTATCTGCCGATCGGCGGCGTCGTCGTGTCCGACAAGGTGGCGGACGTCGTCATCGGCGAGGGCGGCGAGTTCTATCACGGCTACACCTATTCCGGTCACCCGGCGGCGTGCGCCGCCGCGCTCGCCAATCTCGCGATCATCGAGCGCGAGAAGCTGGTCGACCGGGTCCGCGACGATATCGGCCCCTATCTGCAGGCGCGCTGGCGCGCCCTCGGCGAGCACCCGCTCGTCGGCGAGGCCCGCATGATCGGGCTGATGGGCGCGCTCGAACTCGTGCCCGAAAAGACCGGCCGTGCCGTGCGCTTCAACGCCCCGCTCGGCGATGTCGGCGCGCTCTGCCGCGACTTCGCCTTCGCCAACGGCCTGGTGATGCGCGGCGTGCGCGATTCCATGATCATCTCGCCGCCGCTCGTCATCAGCCACGACGAGGCCGACGAGCTCGTGGCCCGCGCCCGGCTCACCCTCGACGCCACCCACGCCGAGCTGAAGCGCCGGGGTCTGGTGGCCGAATGACCGGGGAGGATATCCGCCGCGCCCACGTCCCGCTCGATCACGCGCCGAGCTACTATGCGGCGTCGGCGAAGCACGACGCCACGCGCCATCCCCTCGGCGGGTCGGCGCGGGCGGACGTGTGCATCATCGGCGGCGGATATACCGGGCTGTCGGCCGCGCTGCATCTGGCGGAGGCCGGCCGCTCCGTCGTTCTGGTGGAATCGAACCGCGTCGGCTGGGGTGCGAGCGGCCGCAACGGCGGCCAGCTCCACACCGGCCAGCGGCGCGACCAGGACTGGCTGGAGGCGAAGGTCGGGCTCAACGACGCGCGCCACCTCTGGAACCTCGCCGAGGAAGCCAAGGCGCTGGTGCACCACCTCATCCTGCGCCACGGCATCGATTGCGACCTCAGGCACGGCCTGATCACCGCCGCCCACAAGCCCTCGATGGTCGACGACCTGAAGGCGTGGGGCGACAGCATGCGCAAGACCTACGGCTACGACCGCACCACGCTGCTCGGCAAGGACGAGATCGCCGCCGCCATCGGGTCGCAGCGCTATTCCGGCGGGCTGCGCGACGCCGGCGGGGCGCACCTGCAGCCGCTGTCGTTCGCCCTCGGCATCGCGCTCGCGGCCGAACGCGCCGGCGCCCGGCTCTGCGAGGGAACCCGGGCGCTGCGCATCGAGGACGTGGGCGGCCGCAAGCACGTCGTCACCACCCACGGCACGGTCGACGCCGCCGACGTGCTCGTGGCCGGCAACGGCTACCTCGCCGGCATCGAGCCCGAGATCGAATCCCGCGTGGTGCCGATCCGCAACTACATCCTCGCCACCGAGCCCCTGCCCCACCCGGAAAAGATCATCCCCGGCTGGGAATGCGTCGCGGACACACGGTTCGTGGTGCGCTACTGGCGGCTTTCGGCGGACGGTCGGATGGTGTTCGGCGGCGGCGAGACCTATTCGCAGCACGAGCCGGTCGATGTCGCGGCGTTCGTCCGCCACTATCTGCTGGAGGTCTATCCGAACCTCGCCCACACGCGGATCGACTATGCCTGGGGCGGAACGCTCGCGATCACGCAGGACCGCACGCCGATGATCCGGCGGCTCCGGCCCGGCCTCTATGTCGCGGCCGGCTATTCCGGCCAGGGCGTGGCGATCGCGCCGTTCGCCGGCAAGGTCGTCGCCGAGGCGATCATCGGCGATACCACGCGGCTCGACATCTTCTCGCGCCTCAAGGTGGCGCCGTTCCCGGGCGGGCGGCTTCTGCGCCAGCCGCTGGTGACGCTCGCCATGCTGTGGTTCTCGCTGCGGGACCGCCTCTGACCGGCCACCGCGCCCCAACCGGACGAGACGCCGACATGACCCCTCGCCCACACTCCCCGAATGCCCCGCGCCGGTCGACGCTGTGCCGGGCGGCCGCGGCCAGCCTCACGCTGCTGGCGTTCGCCGCGGTCCCGGCTCCCGCATCGGCAGCCGACCCGGCGCCGGCTCCCCACGGCACGCCCCAGGCGGCCGGTGGCACCTGCTGCGACAGCCTCGCCGAAGTCCGGCAGAACATCGACCGCATCGACAGCGCGATCCTGAAGCTGATGGCCGAACGCGGCACCTATGTCCGCGAGGCCGGTCGCTTCAAGGCGAACGCGGCCTCGGTGCAGGACGATGCCCGCGTCGCCCGCATCATCGCGAAGGTCAGGGCCGAGGCAGAGGCGGACGGCCTCTCTCCGGACGTCGCCGAGGCGACCTACCGGGCGATGATCACCGCCTTCACCGAAGAAGAGAAGAAACAGGTCGAAACGCGCGGAAAATAACGCCTTGCCGCGCATCCGGCGCCACATCGACCCGCGCCACGCCTAAACGCATGCCGCCCGTCTCAACCCGGGCGGCGCAGCCAGCTCCGGGTGGTGCTGCCCGGCTTCTCGCCGGCGCCGTCGGCGGGCTGGTAGAACACCGGCATCCCCGGCACCCGGCCCTCGGCAAGCCGCCGGCGGGTCGGCTCGTTCGTCACCTGAAGGGCGTCGATGCCGCAGCGCCACATCAACTGCACCTGATCGAGCAGCACGTTGCCGACCGCTCGGATCTCGCCCTTGTAGCCGTAGCGCTCGCGCGCGAGCCGGGCGGTCGAGTAGTTCCGGCCGTCGGTATAGGCCGGGAAGCTCACGGCGATCACCGCGAACCGGTCGAGGTCTTCAGCGATGTCCTCGATCTTTTCGCCCGGCGCGATCAGGATGCCGAGGGGACGGTTGTCTCCGGCAAGGCCATCGCGCTCGGCGACGTAGCGGGCGAACGGGATGAGCACCCTGCCCTCGGCGGGAACGGCTTCGCCATCCGCAAGCGGGCGCCAGTCGTCGGGCTCGAAGCGGCCGGCGCGGAAGATATCGTCGGTCATGGATGTCCTTGCCGTTATGGCGCGGCGGCCTCATGGGGCCACCAGTCGTGAAGGCGATGTCCGGAAGGCGGTCCGGAGCGGGTTCCCGTGATGCGCGGCAACCAGACCGCAGGGAAGTCGCCCCGGACGCTGTGGCTTGAGCATAGCCTCGTCGCGCGGACCGGTTCAATCCGGACGGCCCGCACGCCGGGTCAGATGCCGCTGCCGTCGACCTCGCGGCCGTGGATGCCGAGGTGGATGCCGCACTCCGTCTTGGCCTGTCCGCGCCAGCGGCCGGAGCGCTCGTCCTCGCCCTCGGCGACGCGATCGGTGCAGGGCATGCAGCCGATGGAGCGGTAGCCGTCGGCGACCAGCGGATGCGCCGGCAGGTCGTGCGCCGCCGCATGGGCCAGCACGTCCGCCTTGGTCCACGACGCGAGCGGGTTGACCTTCACGCGCGGCCCGTCCGCCTCGAAGGCGTCGAGGCCGACGCGGTCGCCGCCCTGGAAGCGCTTGCGGCCGGTGATCCAGGCATCGAAGCCGGAAATCGCGCGGGCCAGCGGCTCGACCTTGCGGATCTGGCAGCAGAGATCGGGATTGCGCAGCCACAGGCCGGAATCGCCGTCGAGTTCCTGCAGCCGCACCGGGTCCGGACGGATCGAGCGCACGTCGGTCAGGCCGAGTCGTTCGATCAGCCGGTCGCGATAGCGCAGCGTCTCCGGGAAGTGCTTGCCGGTCTCGAGGAAGATCACCGGTGTCGCCTTGTCGGTCTCGGCGACGAGGTGCAGCAGCACCGCCGCGTCGGCGCCGAACGACGACACCAGCGCGATCCGGCCCCGGAACACGGTGTTGATCGCGACGTCGAGGATGTCGCGCGTCGCCAGGTCGCCATAGAGCGCCTGCAGCGCGGACGCCGAATGATCGGACCCGATGGCGACCGCCGCGGGGGTGGAAAGGTCAACGCGCGCCATAGAGCGCCTCCTTGAACGGAGCCTCGCCGAGCCGGCCGAGGGCCGTCAGAAACGTCTCGTCGGGACCGGTGCGCTGGTCGAGATAGGTCGAAACGATCTTTTCGATCGCGTCCGGCACGCCGTCCGCCGGGAAGCCGGGTCCGATGATGGAGCCGACCGCAGCGTTCTCGCCGGGCGCCCCGCCGAGCGTGATCTGGTAGAGTTCCTCACCCTTCCGGTCGACGCCGAGGATGCCGATATTGCCGACGTGGTGGTGACCGCAGGCATTGATGCAGCCCGAGATCTTGATCGAGAGCGGGCCGATGTCGCGCTGGCGGTCGAGATCGCCGAACCGCTCGGAGATCGCCTGGGCGATCGGGATCGAGCGGGCGTTGGCGAGCGCGCAATAATCGAGGCCCGGGCAGGCGATCATGTCGGTGATCAGACCGGTGTTCGACGTGGCGAGCCCCGCCTCGACGAGCGCGGCATGGATCGCCGGCACGTCGTCGAGCGCGACGTGGGGCAGCACCAGGTTCTGCTCGTGGCTGACGCGGGCCTCGTCGAACGCATAGCGCTCGGCGAGATCGGCCACGACCTCCATCTGCTCCGCGGTGGCGTCGCCGGGGATGCCGCCGATGGGCTTCAGCGAGATCGTCACCGA
>JAEZMP010000028.1 GCA_023442215.1 Pseudomonadota bacterium | reverse complement strand
GCACTGCGGGGAAGGCCGCCTCTGCGTCCGCGCCTGCCGGGAAATGCCCGCCCGGGCTTTCCTTTCCCACGTCCGCCCGTCGCTGTGAAGGGTGAAGACGCGCCCGCCGATGAAGCGTTCGCGAGATGGCCGTGCGCCGCGCCCCGCCACCCGCGGCGCGGGAGGCGCAAATTTTCCGCGCCACGCCACTCTTGCATGGCGCGCCGCACTCCTATATCGCCATTCGACGATGGAGGATGCCGCACCGTGATCTATCCTGCCTCGGATACCGCGCTGGCGCGCGTTCTGAAAGCCCTGGGCCATCCCGCCCGCCTCGCCATCGTGCGGGCGCTTCTGGAACAGGAAGGCTGCTGCTGCGGCGACATCGTGCGCCGGCTGCCTCTGGCCCAGTCGACGGTGTCG
The DNA here is from genome assembly GCA_023442215.1 of Pseudomonadota bacterium. GTDB lineage: Bacteria > Pseudomonadota > Alphaproteobacteria > Rhizobiales > Segnochrobactraceae > Pseudoxanthobacter. The sequence continues at coordinate 3,638 of JAEZMP010000028.1, read as the reverse complement.
GAACATCTCCGGGTCCTCAAGCAAGCCGGTCTCGTCCTCGGCAACATCGAGGGGCCGCGCGCCTGCTACGCGATCGACCGCGCGGCCTACGCGACGGCGATTTCGGCGTTATCGGGACTGATGCCGCCGGCGGGCGCGGCGGGTGCATGCCAGGAGCGGACGCTCCTCGCGGCGGAAGACGGACGCTAAAGACATGACCCCATCACCGGATGGCAGGAAGCCGGGCCGCGATCGCTCGGAACTCTCGGCGCTGGCCGATCTCTGGCCCTATATGTGGCCGCCGGACCGGCCCGACCTGAAGCTGCGCGTCGTGATCGCGGTCATGGCGCTCGTGGTCGCCAAGATCCTCACGGTGCTGGTGCCCTACACCTACAAGTGGGTGACGGACGCGCTCGTTGGCGACAGCGACCACCGCAAGATGGTGGCACTGGCGACCGTGCCGATCCTGCTCGTGATCGCCTATGGCGTCGGCCGCATTCTCTCGACCGGCTTCAACCAGCTGCGCGACGCCCTGTTCGCCCGCGTCGGCCAGCACGCGGTCCGCACCCTCGCAAACCGCACGTTCATCCACCTGCATGAGCTGTCGCTGCGCTTCCATCTGCAGCGGCGCACCGGCGGCCTGTCGCGGGTGATCGAGCGCGGCACCAACGGCATCGAGTCGATCGTGCGCTACACGATCCTCAACTCGCTGCCAACCGCCCTGGAGTTCGCGCTGACCGCGGCGGTGATCTGGTACCAGTTCGGCTTCGTCTATGTCGTCGTGATCGCGATCACCGTGTGCCTCTATGTCTGGTTCACGGTGAAGATGTCCAACTGGCGCATCGGCATCGTGCGGGTGATGAACACCTCCGACACCGAGGCCAACGCCAAGGCCATCGACTCGCTTCTGAACTACGAGACCGTCAAATATTTCAACAACGAGAGGATGGAGTCCGAGCGCTTCGACCGCTCGGTCGCCGTCTATGAGAAGGCAGCCATCCAGACGTGGACCTCGCTCGCCTGGCTCAACCAGGGCCAGACAGTGATCTTCACCGTCGGGACGGTGGTCTGCATGGTGCTGTCGGCCTACGCGGTGGTGCGCGGCGAGCAATCGGTCGGCGACTTCGTGCTGATCAACTCGCTCTTGATGCAGCTTTCGGTGCCGCTGAACTTCATCGGCTTCATCTACCGCGAGATCCGCCAGGGCCTCGCCGACATCGAGGCGATGTTCGACCTGCTCGACGTCGCCCCGGAAGTCACCGACCGGGCCGATGCCCGGCCCCTCGCGGTGAGCTCCGGCGCCGTCACCTTCGAAGACGTCTCGTTCCACTACGATCCCGACCGGCCGATCCTCAAGAACCTGTCGTTTACCGTTCCCGCGGGTCACACGGTGGCGCTGGTCGGCCCGTCCGGCGCCGGAAAGTCCACGATCTCGCGGCTGATCTTCCGCTTCTACGACGTCACCGGCGGCCGCATCCTGATCGACGGGCAGGACGTGCGCGAGGTGACCCAGGCGTCGCTGCGCGCGGCGATCGGCATCGTCCCGCAGGACACCGTCCTGTTCAACGACACCATCGCCTACAATATCCGCTATGGCCGCCCTTCCGCCGGAGAGGCCGAGGTGGCCGAGGCCGCGGCGAGCGCGCAGATCGCGGACTTCGTGTCGAGCCTGCCGCAGGGCTACGCCACCGAAGTCGGCGAACGCGGCCTGAAGCTTTCCGGCGGAGAGAAGCAGCGCGTCGCCATCGCCCGCACCATCCTCAAGTCGCCGCCGGTGCTGATCCTCGACGAGGCGACCTCGGCGCTCGACACCCGCACGGAGCAGGACATCCAGTCGGCCATCGACCGCGTCGCGCGTGACCGCACCACGCTCGTCATCGCGCACCGGCTGTCCACCATCGTGGATGCCGACCAGATCCTGGTGCTGGAAGCCGGACGCATCGTCGAGCGCGGCAGCCATGGCGAGCTGATCGCGCTCGGCGGGCTCTATGCCGAGATGTGGGAGCGCCAGCGAGAGGCCGCGGAAGCGGAACAGGCCGCCGCAGCCGCGGGTGAAGACCTGCCGCGCGCCTCGCAGGAGCCGGTGCTCGCGCCCTGAGCGCTGCCCGGTTCCACCCCGTCCGGTTCGAAAAGCCGCCCGTCCCCGAGCGGCCCACTGCCACCAAGCCGTCCGGTTCCGGATGCGATCCGGAGCCGGTGCGCCGGGCCGACGGCACGCCTGCGGTGTTTACCGCGGGATGGTAAGGATCTGGCCCGGATAGATCAGATCCGGATCGCGGATCTGGGACTCGTTGGCGCGATAGATCGCAGTGTAGCGCGCGCCCTTGCCGAACACGCGCTCGGCGATCCGCCACAGATTGTCGCCGCGCCGGACCTCGACGGTGGTGGGTTCCACCTTCTCGGCGGCCGGTGTTTCGGCGGTGACCGGGGTCTGGCCGGCCGGCGAGACTTCATTGTCGAAGGGCACCTCGGCGCGGGCGAGCACCTTGCCGGTCGACTTCTCGATCTGGTCGACGCGGACCTGATGCGTGCCGGCCGCGACATTGGCGGGAAGCGACAGGCTGAAGCCGCCTTCGGCACCGGCCGTGGCATCGCCCACCGCGGCGTCGTCGATATAGACCTTGAGCAGCGCGCCGGGAGCGGCCGCGCCGGAGATCGACAGCGTTCCGTCCGTGAGCTGGATGGTGGTGATGACGACGCTCGGCGTCGCGGCGCTCGCCGGCTGCTGCACGACACGGGTCGGCTGGTCGGGCGACACGATGGCTACGAGCGGCTGCTCGGTCTTGTTGCGCGGCACCGAGACGGCGACGCGCTCGGCGGCCTCGACCTCGCTCTTGCCGCCGTCGGCGACGCTCGTGACCGTCAGCTCGTACTCACCCGGCGCGAGCGGGCGGTCGAGCACGATGGCCCACTCGCCGTTCTCGTTCGCCGTGGCGCGGCCGACGACCGCGCCGTTGGCATAGATCGCGATCGCCGCATGGGGGCTGGCGCGGCCGGCGATGGTGGCGTCGCCCGACGGCTCGACCCGGATTACGTCGAAGCTGGGCTTGCCGTTGTCCATCTGCGCCGCCGGCTGCGAGGGGGTTGTCTGGGCGACCGTGGTCGTCTGCTCCGCCGGGGCGGCCGCGGACGACGCGGGCGCGGAGGCCGGAGCCCCCTCGCTCGATGCGGACGGCGCCGGGGAGGCCGGTGTCGCGGAGGCGGCCGGCTGCGAGGCGGGAGCCGCGGGCGCGGACGGGGCGGCAGGGGGTGTTGACGGAGAAACCGTGGTCGTGGCCGTGGGCTCGGCCGTGAAGTGGCGATAGGCCCCGTATCCGCCGACCGCAGCCAAGAGCACCAGAAAGACGATTACGCCCTTGCGTGTCGTTTGAGTCATCACCACTTATCCCCGGTCCGTTCGACGTGCTTCGCCCGTGAACGGCCGCCCCTTATGTTCGCGCCTGCGTGAGGGTATCGTCGGTTCTAGAAGCGGGTGTGCCCAGCAGACGTTGGGTTGCGCGCGGACCGTGCGGAAATCCTCAACCATCATCGTTATATGGCATCCCCGCGCGCGGCAAGCCGGCATGCGGCAGCACGAGCATGCGCGTGTGCGGTGCAGCGCGGACTTGACCCCCTGCCCTGCCGATGCGACATCAGAACAAGGCGCCGGAGGCGGCCGG